>JBILLP010000349.1:0-4350 GCA_044376025.1 Bradymonadia bacterium | reverse complement strand
CACGCCGATCGCCGGGGTTGAGCATGACGAGGGTGCCCGCCGCGACTCGTCGCTCGAGAAGATGGCGACGCTCAAGCCGCTGCGAGAGGGCGGCCGCCTCACGGCCGCGATGGCGAGCCAGATCTCGGACGGCGCCTCCGCCATCCTGATCGCCTCCGAGAAGGCGGTGAAAGAGCACAACCTCAAGCCCCGTGCGCGCGTACACCACATGAGCGTACGCGGTGCCGACCCGATCCTCATGCTCACCGCGCCGATCCCGGCGACGAAGTACGCGCTCGCCAAGGCCGGGATGACCATCGACGACATCGACCTCGTCGAAATCAACGAGGCCTTCGCCTCGGTTGTGCTCGCGTGGCAGAAGGACACCGGGTTCGACCTCTCGAAGGTCAACGTCAACGGTGGCGCCATCTCGCTCGGTCACCCGCTCGGCGCGACCGGCGCGCGGCTGATGACCACGATGCTCCACGAGCTCGAGCGCACCGGCAAGCGGTTCGGCCTGCAGACGATGTGCGAAGGCGGCGGCCAGGCCAACGTGACGATCATCGAGCGTCTCTGACGCGGGATGGGCCTGGCGCTCAGGCCCGTTCGAGCGCCCAGGTCGTCATCGCCGCCAGGAAGTCGCGGTCCCGCGAGGGCGGGAGCTCGCCGAACAGCCCCTCGAACTCGTGCTGCGCGGCGCCCGCGAGGCCATGCGCGACCTCTCGCGCGTGCTCGATCGAGCCGTGCTCGTCCATCTTCTCGCGCACCCACAGCACGTCGGCCTCGGTGCGCTCGGCGCGAGAGCGGCCGAGCAGGGCGCACAGCCGGTCGCGGTCGGAAAGCGACGCGTGCGTGAGCAGGTGGATCAACATCAGCGTGCGCTTGCCCTCAAGGATGTCGCCGTTCAGCTCCTTGCCGTACCGCTCGGGGTCGCCGACGAGGTTCAGCAGGTCGTCCTGGATCTGGAAGGCAGCCCCGACGAAGAAGCCAAACCTCGTGAACCGCTCAGGTTCGACGCGGTCGCGGGAGCCGATGAGGGCGCCGACCCGGATGGGATAGAGCGTGCTGTACCAGCAGGTCTTCTTGAGGATCAGCTCGAGGTAGTCGTCCTCGGTGACGTGGGTCTCGTTCGACTCGCGCCACCAGAGCTCCATCGCCTGGCCCTCGACCGTTTCACGGGCCATGCGCTGGGTCTCGTCGAGGATGCGCAGCCCGAGCGTGTGTCCGAGCGTGCGGAGGTTGGCGATGAGCGGCACGAAGGCGAGCACGGCGAGCGCGTCTCCGACGTGAATCGCCATGGGGATGCCGTGCATGCGGTGCAGCGTGGGGCGACCGCGTCGATGCTCGGAGTCGTCCTCGATGTCGTCGTGGACCAGGAAGGCGTTGTGCAGCAGCTCAAGCGCCGCGGCGCTGTCGATCGCATCGCGGGGGTCGCCGCCGAAGGCGCGGGCCGTGGCGACGCAGAGGCCGGCCCGCATGGCACGCCCGCCGCGCTCAGGGTAGTCGCTCATGAGCTGGTGGAGCGCCCGGACGCCCGCCGCGCGCGGGCCGGTGGCATCGCCGAGCAGCTCGCGGAGGCGCTTGCGGGTCATGGCTCCATATTCGTCGAGCACCTCGCGAACGAGGCGCCCGGCCGGGGTTTCGCTCATGGGTCGGCGCCGACGGTGACCGTGACGGTACCCCAGCCGCGGCCGGTCTCATCGTCGACGACCGCGCCGACGTAGGTGCCGGGAGGGTGGGTTTCGGGCACGGCGAGCTCGAACCGCAGCCCGGCCCCGGGCGAGGGCTCCGAGAGGCTCGCACCGCGGAGGCGCGGCAGGTCGCCCGAAGCGTCGCGCAGGTCGTGGACCCGCAGCGGGCGAGAGGCGGCGCCGGCAAAGAGATCCACGCCCACCTCGACGGGCAGCAGCGAGCGAAGCCGCACCTTGACCGGGAGGCCGGCGGCGGGGGCCGTCGCGCCCGTCGCCGGGGCGGGGGGCGTCGCGCTGGCGGGCGGGTCTGCAGGGGGCGCTTCGGGCCGAAGCGGCGCGTCGTGAGCCGTGCGGACACCCTCGCGGGGTCCACCGGCGGTGAAGCAGCCCGGGTCGAGCGAGCCGGGCGGGGCCGACTGCCATGCGCCCGGGTTCTGCAGCCCCGGCACGCTCGAGACGACCTGGAACCACGACGACAGTAGGTCGGTCGCGGCCCGGTAGAGCCCGTCGAGTGTCGGCTCGATCGCCGGCGGCCTGAACCCCGCACCGTGGGTGTCGCCGACGCTCGGCATCACCTTGGCGGCGGCGCGTCGACCCTCGCGCAGGTGGTCCTCGATGACGCGGTACCCTGTCGCGACGCCGTCGGCGACGGCGCCTCCGGGGTTACGGGTTGCGGCCTGCGCGAACTTGGCGAAGGCCTCCGCGCGCGGGGCCGACGGGGGCGCGCCCTCGTGGCCGAAGACGCCGGTCCAGTGGCGGATCGGATCGACGCGCTGCGGCTCTGGGCGGCGGATGCGGGGGTTCGACATCGTGGTGCTCGGGACGGGGACGTGTTGGGTGAGGGGGGCAGGCTTCGCGGCAGACTCAGGGGTGGTCGTAGCCAACGATGTGCTCGAGGGGTGGCAGCGACGAGACGGCGTGGGCGGCGAGGAGCCCCGACATCACCGCGGCCTCGACACAGCCCTCTTCGAAGCCGCAGCGGGTCCAGTCGCCGCAGACGGTCATGTTGTCGAAGATCATGTCGAGCGGCGAGACCCGGTGCTCGATCGTCCCCGGCAGCGACAGCGAGTACCGCTCCGACGGCGAGACATTGGCGGTCCAGTATTGAGAATCGATCGGGTGGACCCGTGGCGGCGGCGAGCCGCCCGACTCCTTCTCTGCATCGAGCAGGATATCCCAGCGAAACCGGCCATGCTCGTCGAGTGCGCGCGGCCACAGGTGGACTGCGTCACGCTCGAGGTAGGCAATCGCGTTGTCCCGCGCCTCCTGCTTGCGGCGTTTCGGGTATGCGGGGTCCTCCTGGGCCTCGAGCGGCTCATCGTGGAGCACGCTGCAGAAATACCCGATCGACCGGGGCGGATGAGGCCACGCCTCGACCTGGTTGAGGTGGGTCATGTCGGCCCAGGTGTCGTAGGGCTCGACAAACCCCGACAGGTTGATGGCCGGGTGCGGCCAGCCGAGCTCGGCCATGTCAACGCGGTTCCAGATCTGGAAGGCCTGCGTCGGCACGGTGTGGAGGTTCTCGAGCATGCGCGCCCAGCGCGCGCTCCGCTCCGCCAGCTCGGGGGTCACGTAGCGAACGGCGCCGCCGCCGACGCCGAGCACGACGAGGTCAAAATCCTTCTCGACCTCGAGGACCTTGGTTGCGGCGCGGCGGCGATCCCACCAGCACTCGAAATTCCAGCCCTCGCGGCGCATCCTCGCCCCGTTGACGAGCTGGTCCCAGTCTGGAGCAGCCGGCCAGCTGGGGATTCCCTTGATCGTGACGAGCGGCTCGAACCGGGCGCCCTTCTTGACCTTGGCCTGGACATCGAACTCGAGCGCCGAGATCCAGGGACGCTCACCGAGCGGCACGTCGGCCGCCGGGGCGACGCGCATGTTGGTCAGGCGGTGAAAGAACTCGACGCGCCCACCACGCTTGACGAAGAGCTCGTACATGGGCGCGAAGATCACGTCGCCCATGCCGGCCTGCATTTTCCAGAAAAAGGCGCGCTTGTAGGTGAAGAATGCCCGCAGGGCGCCGCGCATCGCCTGTCCCGCCGCGACCCTCGGCTTGCTCACGTCGCCGTCCTGGTAGGCAAAGGCCAGGTCGTAGAGCGCCCTGATGAAGGCGCTGTTGACAGAGCGCTCCGAGGCGCCGTTGAGCCTGAGCCACTCGCGGCAGTCGTAGCCGTCGATGGAGTCGAACCCGCGCGGATCGGTGACCAGCCTGAACCGGATCATGCCCTTGATGGTCGCCAGCACCAGGTCGATGATCTCGTGCAGCCGGCGCGCCTCGTCATCGGCGTCGGTCAGCGAGCGGAGCTGCTGCATGATCGCCGCGGCGATGGTGTCGTGCGCCGACAGAAGCACGTTCTGCTGCTGCCGCTCCGAGGTCCCGATCACGAGCTCGACGAGGTGGATCGCCTCGACGACCGCGGCAAGCGTCGCGAGTCGCCCGAGCCGCCCGAGCCGCCCGAGCGCATCCACGACCGCGCCGGGTGTGCCGAGCCCCGGGGTGGGCCGGTCCGCGCCCTGCAGCGGCTCGCCCCCGCGCTTGACCTCGACGGCGCTGAGCAGGGTCCTCAGCAGCGTGAGGGTACGGGCGAGGTAGTCGGCGACGGTCCACCGGCGAGCCGGCAGCGGACCCTCTCCCGGCATGCCATCGAACGCGGGCAGGTCGACCATCCACGGCAGCCAC
>JBILLP010000348.1:0-4356 GCA_044376025.1 Bradymonadia bacterium | reverse complement strand
TCGGCCTCGTAGCCCTCGACATCCTCGAGGTTGGCGTCCTCGAGCACGGCGTCAGACAGGTCTGCGTCGGTCAGGTCGGCGCCCGTCAGGTTGGCGTTCGTCAGATCGGCGCCCGACAGCGTCGCACCGTTGAGCAGCGCCTCGGTCAGGTCGGCGCTGCGCAGGTTGGTGTTCGAAAGGTCGGCGTCGACCAGCGAGGCGTTGATCAGCGTGGCGTTCGAGAGGTCGGCGTCCTCGAGCACGGCGGCCTCGAGGTTGGCCGACGTCAGGTCAACCCCCGGGGCGACCACCTCGGTGAGGTCGGCCTCGGTGAGGTTGGCCTCGACCAGCACCGCATAGGTGAGGTCGGCGCCGGAGAGATTGGCGCCAGCGAGGTTGGCGCCGGTCAACTCCGCCCTGGTGAAGTCGCATCCGGAGAGGTTGGCGCCCTTGAGGTTGGCGCCCGTGAGGTCGATCCGCGCGAAGCTCTCGTGCTCGACCGACTCACCGGCGGCGATCCGCTTGAGCAAATCCTCTGCGTTGCTGGCCATTTCTCTCGTCTCCGACGCGCTCTTGGGGGGCTGAACGGGCGGGGACGTAGGCAAGGCACTGCGGCTTTGTCAACAAACACCCAGACGGCTTTGGGCACCCACCCGACTCACACCCGGGTCGCCTCCCAGGCATCGCCTGCGATCCGCCTGAGCTTGTCCTCGAGCCGCGGATCGTAGACCCAGCGGCGCATGCGGTAGCTGGCGTCGCCGAGCGCCCGGACAATCGGGCTGAGCGCCTCGATGTGGCGTACCCTGCCGGCGCCGTCGATCACCCGGATCGCAGGCGAGGCGTCGGTCGCCGCGCCCATGTAGGGCAGGTAGGGGTGGTCGCGGGCGACATCGACCGCGAAGAGGAAGCGCTCGTCGGGGGAGAGCTCCTCAAGGATGCGCTGCTCGACCTCGCGGTCGGCGGCCTCGTCGGCACCGATCGCGACATTGTTGCGCTCGTTGGCCTTGAAGAGGCGGCGGGTCAGCACGCCGGTGGCGAGCGACGAGAGCACCCGGTCGGGGTGCTCCCTCCACTGCGCGAGCAGCGCCCACGCGTCGAAGTCGGTCACCTGCGCCACGTCGCTCCCGAGCTGCGCCTCCCCGGCGATCCAGCGCCCGAACGGGCCGCGCGGCAGCACCCGGGCGTCGCCCTGGCGGGCGAGCCAGCGGGCGCGGGCAAAGGCGCGCTCCAGCATCGTCTCTGCGCAGCGCACCGCCCGGTGGAAGTAGATCAGCCGGTACATGTGGTAGCGCGCCACCAGGTAGCCCTCGACCGCCTCGTAGGCGCGGACATCGACCAGCATGCCCTCGTCGTCGGAGCGGAGCATCAACAGGATCCGCTCGAGGTCGAACCGACCGACCGCCGCCCCGGTCATGTGGGCGTCGCGCAGCAGGTAGTCGAACCGGTCGGCGTCGAGCTGGCTCGAGACGATGTCGCGCGCCACGCCGCGCGGCTCCCCGCGGATCAGCGCCACGACCTGCCCCGGCATCGCAGGGTCGATGGCGGCGAGCACGCGGTGGGCCTCGCTTTCGGGGTTCGTCAGGATCGCCGCGCTCAGCTCTTCATGGTGAAAGCCGAACACGCGCTCGAGGACGTGCGAGAAGGGCGCGTGCCCGAGGTCGTGCAGCAGCGCGGCGGCGACGGTCGCGATCCGCTGGTCGTCATCGAGCTCGCCGACGAAGCGGTCGCAGATGCGTCGCGCGATGTGGGCCACGCCCATGCAGTGCGCGAAGCGGGAGTGCTCCGCACCGTGGAAGACCAGGCTCGCCAGGCCGAGCTGCCGCACGAAGCGGAGCCGCTGCACCTCTGCGGTGTCGATCAGGTCGCAGACGATACCGCCGAGCCGTGGCTCGTCCTTGTAGTTGATGATGTCGTGGATCGGGTCCCTGAAGACCTTGCTCGGGGAGGCGGGACGCGGCATGGAGGCTCCATGGGTGTTCGGCGGTGGGATCCTACCGGAGCGCGTCGCGTCGCCCAAGCTCGAACAGACGAGAGGCGATGCGGGCACCCGATGACATCCGATCCTTCGTCGACTGGGGCCGGTTGTTGCGTCCGGGCGCGATGTGGCTCGTCATGCTGATCGTGCTCAGCGCGGTCGTGATGCAGGGACAGGGCCCCGAACCCGAGGCGCGGGGCGCCGGGGTCCAGCTCGGCGGCCACGTCGTCGGCCGCGCCATCGGGATCGCTCAGCAGGTCGGACCGAGCCCGAAGTAAGCAGACACTCACGCGTTGCGTCCAGCAGCGTTGCGGCCCGTCGCGAATCGGCGTACAGGACCGCGAAGAGCCCTGCTGCTCAGGAGTGACCATGTGGTGCCTATCCCGACGAGACTCGAGGCGATCAACCGGCCGGGGAGCCCTGATCGCCGCCCTGCTTCTGCTTGCCGCCTGCTCGAGTGAGACCACTGGGCGCGCGAGCGCGGAGCCGATCGATGGATCCGACACCGGCGGCTCGGGTGACACCGGCACCACCGACGATACCGGCACCACCGACGACACCGGAACCAACGACGACACCGGAACCTCCGACGACACCGGAACCTCCGACGACACCGGAGCCGCCGACGACACCGGAACCGCCGACGACACCGGAACCGCCGACGACACCGGAACCTCCGACGACACCGGAACCTCCGACGACACCGGAACCTCCGACGACACCGGAACCGCCGACGACACCGGAACCTCCGACGACACCGGAACCGCCGACACCGGAACCGCCGACGACACCGGAACCACCGACACCGGAACCACCGACACCGGAACCACCGACACCGGAACCACCGACACCGGAACCACCGACACCTCAGGTGACACGGGCATCGTCGGACCGCCGCCGGAGCCGCCGAGCGAGGCCGGCCCCTATGGCGTGAACCGGTACGAGGAGTCGGTGACGGTGCCCTTCAACGACCGGACGCGCACGATGGACGTCGTGCTCTATGTGCCGGCGTCGGGGACGGGTCCGTGGCCGCTGGTGGTCTTCAGCCACGGCTTCCAGCTCACCGGCGACGTGTACGAGGCGTTCGGCAACCGGATGGCGTCACACGGCATCATCGGGGTCTTCCCGAGCTATGGCGACAGCCTGTTCACGCCGCTGGCGCACACCGAGCTCGCGACGCTGGTCTCGCGGATGCTGGACTGGTCGGTGGCGCAGTCCACAACGCGCGGATCGCGGCTCTTCGGGCAGGTCGATGCGACGCGGCTCGGCGCAGCGGGGCATTCGCGCGGTGGCAAGCAGTCGATCCTGGCGACGATCGAGGATCCGCGGATCGGGGCGGTGTTCGGGGTGGACCCGGTCGACTCGGGGCCGCCGTTCGGCAGTGACCCGGTGCGCTACCCGAGCGTGACGCCGGAGCGGATGGACGAGCTGACGGTGCCGGCAGCCTTCCTGGGTGCCGGGCGCAGCGCGGGGGGCTTCCAGGCGTGCGCGCCGGCGGCTGACAACTACCACGCCTACTACGAGGCGGCGGGCAGCCCCTCGTACGAGTACAACATCATCGAGGGCGGGCACCTCGACTTCACCGACAGCTGCGGCCTGATCTGCATCACCTGCACCGCGGGCGACGATGCCGACTTCAGCCGCTCGTTCGCCGCGACGACGCTGGTGGCCTTCTTCAGGTACTACCTCGCCGAGGACGCGCGGTACCGACCCTGGATCGACGGGGCGCAGGTGACGTCGCTGTCGTCGCTCGTGACCTTCGCGTCGCGCTAGGGCGCGACGGCGGCACCGCATCGAGAAAGCGCAGCATGCGCGAGGCGATGTCCTGGGGCCGCTCGACGACAACGGCGTGCGTGCCGTCGGGCACGACCCAGAGCTGGGCGCCCGGGATGGCGCGGCGCAGGTCGAGTCCGCGCGAGAGCGGCGTCAGCTTGTCGCGCTCGCCGTGCACCACGAGGGTCGGCACCCTGACGGCGGCGAGGCAGCGCGAGGCGTCGTGTGCGTGCAGCTCCGCGAGCAGGCCCCAGAAGCGGCGATCGTGCTCGTCGAGGGCCCAGGCGACGTGCTCGATCGGGATCTCCCCGTTGTCGCCGACGAGCCCGAGCCGGCGTGCGGCGCGGCGGACCAGCGGGCTCCGGATCGCGCCGGCAGCCGCCTGCATCCAGGCGTGATCGAGGCGGCCCGCGAGGTCGACGGCGGCGGGCAGCAGGGGGGCCAGGCGCGGGTGCAGGGCGGTATCGAGCACCCGAGACGCCACGCCCGACGACAGGACCACCGCGCTGAAGCGCCCGGGCTCGATGCGCACCGCCTCGAGGGCGACCTGCACGCCCATGCTCCAGCCGAAGATCGGGGCCTGGGCCACGCCGACATGGTCGAGCACGGCCAGCAGGTCGCGGGCATGC
>JBILLP010000346.1:0-4358 GCA_044376025.1 Bradymonadia bacterium | reverse complement strand
GTGAGGCAGAGCCTCGACGAGCAGTCGCGATTCTGGCCGCAGGCCTCGCCGAAGCCGGCGCCCGAACCCTCGGTGTCATCGCCGGTGTCGTCGCTGGTGTCGGTCGTCGCGGTGTCGGTGGTGACGGTGTCGCCCGCGGTGTCGGGGGGCGTGTCGAGCGCGGCGGTATCGCCCGCGGTGTCGTCGCCGGTGGTCCCGGTGTCGCCGGTCGAGGGGCTGCCGCCCTCGAAGGAGCAGGCGGTGAGGAGCGCGAGGCCGGCGGCGGCGATCGCGAGCGGCCCGGCTGCCCGGGGTCTGCCTGTCGTGTGTCTCATGGAGTGGCTCCCTGTTCGTTGGCGGCCTGCTGCCGGGCGAGGATGCGCTCGAGCGGCCGCGAGAGGACCAGCATGAGCACGCCGGCGCCGACGCCGAGGATCGTGAGCATGCCGAAGAAGGATTCCTTGGCCATGGTCTCCCAGTAGGTGCCGAGGAAGCCGCTCAGGTAGTTGCCGAAGAAGGACGACAGGAACCACATGCCCATGAGCATCGAGACGAGGCGGGCGGGGGCGACCTTGGAGACGAGGGAGAGGCCGATCGGCGAGAGGTAGAGCTCGCCGATGGTCAGCACGAAGGTGGTCGCGACGAGCCACATGACCGTGCCGCGCTGCCCGTCGGGGACGGTCTTGGTGGCGGCGATCATGATCAAGAAGCAGAGGCCGAGCAGGATGCAGCCCATGCCCATCTTGGTGACGGTGCTGGGCTCCTGTCCGCGGGCGCGCTGCCAGCGCCAGAAGCCGTCGAGCAGCGGGGCGAAGAGGAAGATCATGAACGGGTTGAAGGACTGGTACCAGGTCGAGGGCATCTGCCAGCCGAGGACGTTCCAGTCGGCCTTCTCGTCGGCCCAGAGCTGCATGGTGTTGCCCTGCTGCTCGTAGACGCCCCAGAAGACGACGTTGAGGGCGCAGAGGACGCCGAGGGCGGCGATGCCGAGCCACTCATCGCGGGAGAGCGGCTGCGATACGCGCGGGGCGCCGGCGCGGGCCTGGATGCGGTCGGGGACGAGGGTCTTCTGCCCGGCGAGGTAGATGACGAGTCCGATGAGCATGCCGACGCCGGCGGCGCCAAAGCCCCAGTGCCAGCCCATCTTCTGGCCGAGCGTGCCGCAGACGAGGGGCGACAGGAAGGCGCCGAGGTTGATGCCCATGTAGAAGATGGTGTAGGCGCCGTCGCGCCGTGAGTCGCCGGGCCGGTAGAGGCCGCCGACCTGGGTCGAGATGTTGGGCTTGAAGGCGCCGTTGCCCAGGATCAAGAAGAAGAGCGCTAGCAGGAACATCGACTCGAGGGCCATCAGGAAGTGGCCGAAGGCCATGAGCAGGGCACCGAGCACGACGGAGCGGCGCTGGCCGAGGAGCTGGTCGGCGAGCAGTCCGCCGAAGAAGGGCGTCAGGTAGACGAGGCCGGTGTAGAGGCCGTAGATCTGCGAGGCGAAGGGCTGTGCGGCCATCGGGCCGAAGACCGACTCGAGCACCGAGCGGAGCAGGTCGAGGCCGAGCACGTTGCTGGCGGCCTCGGGGTTCGCGAGCAGGTGGTTGACCATGTAGAGGACAAGCAGCGACCGCATGCCGTAGTAGGAGAAGCGCTCCCACATCTCGGTCATGAAGAGGACGCCGAGGCCAACGGGGTGGCCGAAGAGGCGCTTGTCGTCGTGGATGCGTTCGAGGTTGGCGACTGACACGGTGGTTCCGGCGTCTCAGGGTCGGAGGAAGCTCCGTTGTGACCCAGCCGGAGCCGAATTGCCAGCATCGCGGGTGGTGGGGCTTCGGAGTCGCGAGGTCGTACGACCGCGGACGCGGGTGACGAGGTCGACCGCGGGCATCCTCACCCACTCCGACGACCCCGACGTTCGAGTCGGTGCCGGGGCCTGAAGCGCCGGCTCCACGGTCGGGAGCGGCGATGGTCGGCGGCCCGAACGGTGCCCACGGGTCACGCGCGCCACAGCATCTTCAGCCCTCGGCCCCGAGCGTCAGGCGTACGCCCTCGGGCGTCGAGATGCGCGGCTCGTAGCCGAGCTCGCGGCGGGCGCGCGAGATGTCGAAGTAGTGGTGGGTGCACATGTAGCGCACCGCATAGCGCGTGAACCCATCCTCGGTGCCGGGTTTTCGCCCCTTGAGCGACCGGAACCACTCGACCAGCGCGGCGATGCCGTAGGCGAGGGCGTAGGGCACTCTGCCGCGGATCGGCGGGCGGCCGATGCCGGTGAGCACCAGGTCGATGAAATCCCAGAAACCCATCGGGTCGCCGTTCGACACGAAATAGGCGCGGCCGGTCAGCGACGCATCGGCGGCAAGGCGCGTGTCGGCCAGCACGAGCGCGTCGATCAGGTTGTCGATGTAGGTGAAATCCGAGAGCTTGCGACCCCGGCCGACGCCCACCCGCAGCGTGCCGGCCCGGGCACGGCTCAGGATGTTCGGCATGAAGCGGCCGTCGCCGGGGCCATACACCACGTGGGGACGGATCGAGATCGTCCGGAACTCGGCGCTGCCCGCGGCCAGCACCGCCTTCTCTGCCTCGATCTTCGAGTCGGAGTAGGGCGACTGCGTGCGCGTCGCGTAGGGCAGCGACTCGTCGCCTCCGAGGATGTCGGCGCCCGCGTAGACGACGCTCGCGGAGCTGACGTAGATGAACCGGGCGACACCCGCCGCGACCGACAGCCCGAGCAGCGACTCGGTGGCCCCATGGTTGACCGCCTTCAGCAGCTCGATGTGTGTCCACGAGGTCTGCACCATCGACGCCGTGTGGAAGACCACCTCGACCCCCACCACGAGCCGGCGCATCGCCTCGACGTCGGTGATGTCGGCCACCTGCACCGGCGCCGGCAGGTCGGCCCGCGGCCGCAGGTCGGTCGCCACGACGTCGTGCCCGGCGGCGACGAGCCGGCGCACGAGGTGGCTACCCACGAAGCCGGCCGCGCCGGTGACGAGGACTCGGCTCATGCTCCCTCGATCGGTGGACGCGCATCGACGCGCGCGAGCAGCTCGGCCATGCGCTCGAGCCGGCAGAACGAACGCACGAACTGGCGGCGAAGCTCGCGCGCCACGTCGTCGACCCCGCGCTCCATGCCCTGCTCGACCCAGCGCGCCAGCGCCATCTGCGTCAGCACGTTCGTGGTGCGGGCCATCCAGGCGGTGTCCTCGTCGACGAAGAGCCCCGACGCCTGCCCGTCGGCGAAGGCCGCCGCCATGGTCTGCTGGCCGGCCGTCCACGCCGCGACCTGCTCCGGTGTGCGCAGCCCCTCGATGAAACCCCACGTGTTGCCCTCGCGCAGGTGCATGCGCAAGTAGGCCGGGTGCGCGACATGAAAGGCCACGTGCCACTCGAGCGCGCCGAGCAGCCGGTCGAGCGCGTCGACGGCGGCGGGGGCGGGGCGGATCGTCACGCGCAGCAGCTCCGCGAGCCGGCGCCCATGCACCGCGCGGTAGAGGGCGTCCTTGCCGGCGAAGTGGCCGTAGAGCGTCGCGAGCGACATGCTGCCCCGCGCCGCCACGTCGCGCACCGCGGCCGCCTCGAACCCCGACTCCGCGAAGACCTCCTCGGCAAGGTCGAGGATCAACGCCCGGTACATGTCGCTGCGGGCGGCGCGCCAACGCTCTTTCTCGAGGCTCTCGGACATCGGGACGCGGGGTGCGGGGAGGGGAGATCAGCGTTGACGCGCGGAGTAATCGCAGTTACGCTCCGTGAAGTCAAGGTCACGCGACGCCCTCGAAGGAGCCCCGTCCATGTCGGAGTTGATGAAGCTGAACGCCACAATCGTCGCGGTGCTGGCGGTCTCGGGGCTCTTCATGTCGGCGATGTCGGCGCTGGTCGACTCCGCCTTCGTGCGCGCGCATCGCACGCGCGAGGACAAGGTCGCAAGGATCCCCGACGGCCACCGGAACCTCATGGTCGTCTCGAGCGCGGTCGTGTCGACGGGGCTGATCTTCGCGGCGGCAAACCTCGCGACGGCGGCCTACTTCACCCCGACGATGCCGCCGGCCTGGCGCATCGTCGTCGACGGGCTCGCCATCCTCGCGCTCTACGACCTCGGCTACTACCTGCTGCACCGCTTCGTGCTCCACGAGTGGTCGTGGGGCAGCCGCATCCACGCGGTGCACCACCGCATCCGCACGCCCTTCACGCGCGACAGCCTCTATGTGCACCCGCTCGAGACGGCCGCGGGCGTGTCGCTGCTGCTCGGCTGCACCTGGCTGGTCGGCCCGGTGCATGTGTGGACCTTCGCGTGGGCGTTCTTCGTCTACTCGACGCTCAATATCTTCATCCACAGCGCCTTCGACCTGCCGTGGGCGCCCTTTCGCTGGATCGCGCGGCTTGCTGCGAACCAC
>JBILLP010000347.1:0-4358 GCA_044376025.1 Bradymonadia bacterium | reverse complement strand
GCCGTCGACAAGCCCGAACTCGAACTTCGTGTCGGCGACGAGCAGCCCCCGCTCCGCTGCGACCGCAGCGCCGCGCGCATACAGGGCCAGGCTCGCGTCGCGGACACGCTCCGCCATCGCTCCCCCGAGCAGTGCGACACAGTCGTCGAACGAGATGGGCTCGTCATGTTCGCCGACGGGTGCCTTCGTTGTCGGCGTGAAGATGGGCGCGGCGAGCTGGTCCGACTCACGCAGCCCCGCCGGAAGCCGTACGCCGCAGACCTCGCGCGACTCCCGGTAGGACTGCCAGCCCGACCCTGAGAGGAACCCCCTGACGACCGCCTCGACCCGGAGCGGCTGGGCACGCCGCACCAGCATGCAGCGCCGCGCAATCCGCGCCCGGAGCCCATCATCCCGCACCGCCGCGCTGAGCGGCTCGGGCGCGAGGTGGTTGGGGACAACGCCCGCGAGCAGCCCGAACCAGTGCAGCGAGATCTGGGTCAGGATCTCCCCCTTGGCCGGGATGGCCGTCGGCAGCACGACGTCGAACGCCGAGAGGCGATCGGTAGCCACGACCAGGAGGCGGTCACCCAGGTCGTGGAGGTCGCGGACCTTGCCGCGGTAGGTGGGGGTTGGGAGCTCCGGCGCCAGGATCACGTTCACGTCCACCCCTGATGGTCGAGCCGAGCCGAGAAAAGCGACCGCGGTTTAGCGCCGGTTCGAACGCCGCACAACGCGCCTTCTGTAGCGCGCGGTGACGAACCGCGCTCGGCTGGACCTCGCCGGAGGCCACGGCTAGTCGCCCCCCCTCACGGCGTTCCTCGCCCACCTCTGCTGCCACACGTCGCCCGCATGAACCTCCGAATCCGCCTCGAAACGCTCGCCCGCAACCTCTGGTGGGCATGGACCCCCTCTGCACAGTCGCTCTACGAACGCATCGACGCTGACGCCTGGCAGCGTGTCGAGCACAGCCCGATCGCCCTGCTGGCGGAGGTTGGCGACGACGCGATCGATCGCACCTTTGCCGACCCGCAGAACCTGGCCGACCTCGAACAGGCCTGGACGGCCTTTCACGCCTACATCGGCGACACGTCCCACTGGATCGCGCGGAACGCCCCGGCGCTCCGCGGCCGCACGGTTGCCTACATGTGCGCGGAGTTCGGGCTCCACGAGTCGCTCCACCTCTACTCCGGAGGGCTCGGCGTGCTCGCGGGTGACCACGTCAAGACGGCGAGCGACCTCGGCATCAGCTTCGTGGGCGTCGGGCTCAAGTACCCCGAAGGCTACTTCCAGCAGTCCATCGACGCGACCGGCATGCAGACCGAGAGCTACCCGCCTGCCGACTGGCGGCGTTCGCCCGCGCGGCTCCTCATGCGAGGCGACGAGCCGGTCATCATCGAGATCCCGATCTCCGACCGCGTCATCCGGGCACGTCTGTGGGCGGTGGACGTCGGCCGATCGAGGCTCGTGCTGCTCGACACCGACTGCGCCGGCAACAGCCCCGAGGACCGTCGCATCGGAGGCCGCCTCTACTCTGGCGACAACACGATGCGCGCCAAGCAGGAGATCGTGCTCGGCATCGGCGGAATCAGGGCTCTGCGCGCGCTCGGTATCGCGCCGTCGGTCTTTCACCTCAATGAGGGCCACTGTGCGTTCGCGGCGCTCGAGCTGATGTCGGAGCGCATCGCGGCAGGCGACTCCTTCGACGCGGCGCTGCAGTGGGTTCGCCATCGCACACTCTTCACCACGCACACCCCCGTGCCGGCGGGCCATGACCGGTTCCCGCCCGACCTCGCCCGCATGCTCCTGTGGCCTCTGCAGAAGTCGCTTCGTGTCGACTGGACCGCGCTCGCCGCCCTTGGCCGCGAGCATCCCGACGACCCGAACGAGTGGTTCTGCATGACGACACTCGCCATGAAGGCCGCCTCGCACATCAACGCCGTCTCGCAGCTCCACGCCGAGGTGACGCGCGAGATGTGGGGCGTGCTCTGGGGCGGCCGGGCGCTCACGAATGAGGACATCGGGTTCGTCACCAACGGGGTCCACGTCGAGACCTTCCTGCACGACGAAATGCGCCAGCTGTTCGAGCGTGAGGGTGGGCCGCGCTGGCGCGAGCTGCTGCTCGACGACTCCGCCTGGGCAGCGATGGTCTCGCGCATCGGCGACGCGGAGCTGGTCAGGCGCAAGCGCAAGATGAAGCGCGACCTGCTGGCGTTCATGCGCGATCGGCAGGCGTCCGAGGTCACCGTCGCGATGCGGGATGCCACCGCAGGCTGGTCTGACCGGACCCTGACGATCGGGTTCGCCCGGCGCTTTGCGACCTACAAGCGTGCCGCGCTGCTCTTGAGCGACATGGACCGGGCCGCGGCGATTTTCGGCGACCCCGACCGCCCCGTGCAGATCATCTTCGCCGGCAAGGCACATCCGCAGGACGAGCCAGGCAAGCGGCTCATCCAGAGCGTCATCGAGGCGGCGCGCGACCCTCGGCTCCGCGGTCGCATCGCCTTCATCGAGAACTACGACCTCGCTGTCGCCCGGGCCATGACCTCGGGTGTCGATGTCTGGCTCAACACGCCGCGCCGCCCGCGCGAGGCCTCGGGCACGTCAGGACAGAAGGTGCCCTTTCACGCGGGGGTCAACTGCTCCATCCTCGATGGCTGGTGGGCAGAGGGCTTCAACGGCGAGAACGGGTTCGCCATCGGCGACCTCGAGGTGCCAGCAAACACCGATGAGCAGGACGCGCGCGACGGAGCGGCGCTCTATCACACCTTCGAGCAGGAGCTGATCCCGCGCTACTATGCCGACGGCCGCTGGGGCGAGTCGGGTGCGTGGGTCGGCACGATGCGCTCCTCGCTCGCGACGCTGCCGGCGCGCTTCTCGACCGACCGCATGCTGCGCGACTACGTGACGCGGTACTACCTGCCCAAGGTCGCGGTGTGACCGGCCGCCCAGGCGACAAGCCGAACCGGGATGCCGCCGTTCCGAACGTCGGCGACGACCTGGGCACCCCTGAAGATCCAAGGCTCGCACATGACCGTCGGGGCCATCATCGCGACGGCGGTCGGGCCCCTGCGTGAGACCAGCCGCTCGCGCAGCCGGCGCAGTGGGTCGGCCGCACCTCGCAGGCGGTCTCCGTAGGGCGGGTTGAAGCAGACGAGCAGCCGCTGCTCCGGCTCGGCCGGCAGCGCGGCATCGGACGCATCGAGGAGCGTGAAGCCGCAGCGGTCGCCGACGCCTGCACGGTCGGCGTTGCGTCCCGCGCTGCCCAGCGCGTGGTCATCGATGTCGGAGCCGACGCAGCGAACGGCCCATGCGGCTCGGGGCAGCGCATCTGCCGGGAGCGCGCCGCAGGACGGCCAGAGCTCGAAGTCGAAGCCACGCCTCGCCCCCGGCGGCATCGCGGCAGAGACGAGCGCCGCCTCGATGACGAGGCTGCCTGTCCCGCAGAACGGGTCCCAGATGACGTCCGGACGCTCGAACGCGCGCAAGCCGGCCATGACGACCGCCGCCGCCAGTGTCTCCCGAGCCGGGGCTCCGCCTACCTCGGTGCGGTAGCCTCTGCGGTGCAGGCGATCCCCCGTGGCATCGACCGACAGCACGCAGGAGTCGGAGTGCAGTCGCACATGTACCACGAGCTTGCCGGGGCCGGGCCGCGCCGCCTGGCGGTCGGCGAGGCGGGCGAGGATTGCTTCTCGGACCCGCTCCGCAACGGCGTCGGAGTGGTAGAGCCGCGACCTGTGGCAGGTCGCCCGGACCTCGATCTGCGTCGAGGCCGTCGCGAAGGCGTGCCACGGAGCCCGCTCGACCCCGGCCACGAGTCGCTCGAACCGTGGGGCACTGAACTCCGCGACGCGAACCCGGATGGCTTCTGCGAGGTGGCTCCAGCGCGCCACCCGGTGAAGGTCTGCCACACCCCCGCGCCACTCGAGGCCTCCGACGAGCTCACGCAGCTCACGACCGGGAAGCAGCTCCGCGAGCTCTGCGCGCAAGAGCGGCTCGAGCCCCGGCCTCACGACCGCGAACAGGCGCCAGGTCGTCTGGCCGGCCGCGGGCGAGGCGGCTGCCTCGACCGGAGTTGCCGGTGCGCTCACGCCCTGGGTCCGCGCTTCGGCGGCTCCATGGCAAGCGCATCGTACCGGACCACGAGGCGCGGACGCGTCGGGGTGCCGGTCGCTGGCGCCCGGAGCTGGGGAGGCCGCCCCCAGGCCACCGACCAGCGGACCCGGGCCGGGGCCGGGGCCAGTCCGTCAGGCATGCTGCGGGCAGGCTCGCTCATGAGAAGAGCCAAGGACGCTGCGACAGGCCCGACTCATACCGGATCAGGTAGTAGTCGTCGGACAGGGCATATCGCATCAGCGCGGCGGTGCGAGGCTGCTGCA
>JBILLP010000021.1:0-13293 GCA_044376025.1 Bradymonadia bacterium | reverse complement strand
GAGGAGCTGCGCGGCGGCCGCCCAGGCATGATCGGGGGGGGGCACGCGCTGCAGCCACCGCGACACCGCCACGTCGAGCCACGCGGGCGGAATCTCCGCACCAGAGGCCTGCCACGCGTCGAAGATGCGAGAAATGGGTTCGCTCTCTCCGAGCGTGATCGCCGCGCCCGCGAATGCGGCCCATACCTGGCTGCCAAGAGACGGGAATACCGCCACGGACGCCTCGCCGAGCCGGGTCGCCGCGGCCGGTCGACCCGCCTCAAGGGCATGCTGGACCACCGCCAGCAGGAGCGGCTCGATCAGGGCATGCCGGTCGGCAGCGCGGTCGTCGCGAAGCGCTGCCAGCGCGAGCGGGAGCAGCTCGCCCGGGCCGTCGAGCACCGCCGCGAACCGGATCACCGAGACCGCAGCCGAAACTCTGGCGTCGGTGTCGACCTCGGGTCCACGCAACAGCGGCTCCCACTCTGCGATCGCGTCAGACTCCCGGCCCACCGACGCCAGCGCGTCTGCCAGCGCCACCCGGTCGTCGGGCAGGACCGACCCGGGGCACGCCTCGAGCGCCGCGCCGATCACCTCGATCACGAGGTCGGGCCGCCCCGACTCGAACGCATGGCGCTTGACGGTGTCCACGGCATGCCGGTTGCCCGGCTCGATGCGGGCGAGGACCCGGGCTCGCTCCGCCGCAAGGTCCGGCCTGCCCAGCGCGCCCCCGTACAGCTCGATCAGCCGCTGCAGCGCGGTGACGGCCTGCGCTTCTGCAAGCGCCCCGGCGTCGAGCGCGCCCTCGAGCCCCTCGACCACCCGGGCGACGTCCCCGGCTGACTCACCGAGCTCCGCGAGGCGGAGCCAGGTGTCGACATCCTCGGGCTCCCCGTGAGCCAGCGAGGAGAGGATCCCAAGCGCCGTCGCCGCCTCGCCGGCGTCGCTCCGGGCCTCTGCCACGGCTCGCCACGCGGCCCGCGACCGTGCTGGGTCTCGCCGAACCCGGGCCTCGTGAAAGCGAATCCGGAGTTCGGGCGGACCCGCCTCGATCACCGCGCCGAGCTCGTCGAGCTGGCCCGCGTCGAGTGCGACGCCCGACTCCGCAACACGCAGCGCCCAGGCGACCCCCCTGGCATCGAAGCCCGCAGCGCGTGCCACCGCCCAGAGCCATGCCGCCGCCAGCTCGGGCGCACCCTGTCGCTCCGCCTCGTCGGCAACCCACGGGATCCACGCCTCAGCATCCTCGCGCGCGACCGCGAGCCCGAGATGCCGGGCGACCTCGACGTGGCCTGCTTCGGCCGCGAATGCCGAGGCCAGCGCCGACCAGTACTCCTGCGGCCCGACAGCCGAGGCAGCCTCAAGGCGCTCCGCCGCTGCGCGCATGCGCTGTCCGGGGTCTGCCGCGGTCGCCATCTCCGCGGCGAGCAGCGCAACGACCGCCCCCTCGTCGCCGCGCCCGATTGCGATCTTCCGCAGCTCCGACCACGCCTCGGCATCCGCGGGCACGGCCTCGGTGATGCGCTGCCAGAGGGCCTCGGCCGCGGCCTCGTTGCCCAGCCGATCCCGGAGCAGCCGGGCGCGCCGGTGCCAGAGCTGAAGCCGCTGCGAGCCGTCCGGCTCGCGCTCCGCAGCCCGTTCGAGCGCCGCATCGAGCCCGGCCCAGCGTTGGGCACGTTCGAGCCCGTCGCGCAGGGCGAGCGCCGCAGGCTGGTGGTGTGCCTCGATCGAGGCGAGCCCATCGAGCGCCCGGTCCATCGTCGCGGTCTCGGTCGCCACCGCCAGCGCGCGGCTCCATGCCTCGGTCGCCGCGTCGAGGGCTGAGAAGGCGTCGCGCTCGAGCTCCCCGAGTTCACAGAGGCTCGCCGCGGCGGCGTCGCCCGAGGCTGCTGTTGCCCGCGCCCGCAGCAGCTCGCGGACCGCTCCGCCGTCGCCGAGGAGGCCGGCGAGCCGGAGCCGCTCCGCGTCGATGCGCGCGCGCAGCGGCTCTGACGCCCCGGTCACCGCCTGGTCGAGCAGGTGCGCAACCCGAGGCCGCACCGAGGCGTCGGCTGACTCCGCGGCGAGCGCGTCCTCGATCGCGGCCGACGGGTCAGACGCGGCCCCCAGTTCCGCGGCATGGAGCAGCAGCATCGCCGCAGAGGGCCCGTCGGCGGCGACGGCCGCCTCGCGCCGAAGCAGCGGGAGCGCCCGATCGAGCGCGCCGGCCTGAACGGCGAGCGCCCTGCTGGCCGCGAGCAGCTCCGCGTCGGTTGGCGCAGCCGCGAGCAGCAGGTCGAGCAGCTCGGCGAGCCGGTCCGGGTCCCCCGCCAGCCGGGCCCAAGCGGCGCGCGCGACCTCGCGGAGCCGGGTCGGCTCGTGCGCGATCATCGGGACCAGCCCGGTGGCGACATCGAGGCACTGCCCGGGCGACTCCCGGAGCGCGGTGTCGAACCGGAGCTGCAGCAGTGCGGCGAGCCGCGGAAGGTCGTTTGCCAGGCGCAGCGCCCGTTCGAGGAGCGGGGCAAGGTCGGGGCGGTGCGCGGCGCCGGCCGCGTCGAGGTTCGAGGCGACCACGGCGGCCCGGTCGGGCGCGACGTCGAGGAGCAGCTCGAGTGCCAGTCGCAGTGCGGCCGGCGCCGACGCGGCGGTCGCCGCCGCGACCGCCGCGTCGGCGGGCTCGGGACGAGCCGCGCCGCGCGCCGCCAGGAGCGCCCGGGCGGCGGTGGCGTCGGGGTCGGGCAGGGTGGCGATCAGGGCAGCGACGAGCCCGGGGTCGCCCGTTTGCCCGAGCGCTTCGAATCCGCGCAACAGCCAAGTGTAGCGAGCGTCGGGCTGCCCGAGTGCCTCGAACGCGTCGGCGGCCGCGAGGGCGAGCGCCCAGTCGCCGGATTCGCCCGCGAGGCGCTCGATCACCCGGGCGGTTGCGGGTGCCGAGTCTGCGTCGCGGGCTGCTCGGAGCTCAGCCAGCGAGGCGTCGAGCAGGGCGCGGGTCGAAGGCATGGCGGCAGGGGTCTCGGGAGCCATGGGCCGATCCTGGACGGCAGGTCACGTTGAAGTCGAACAGACCCGTTTGTGGGCCGATCCGCGTCGAAAGACAACAGCATCGTAGACCGGCCGAACCTGCCATCCGGCCTTTGACGGCGCAGGTGGTATGGATAGGTTGGCTGGCGTAGATCGCGCCGCAGCGCCACAACGAGGCGCCGCGAACAGCTTCACGCACCGCCAGACGAGGTGGACCATGGACCCGTATGCGACCCTTGGCGTTTCGCGTTCGGCCACGGCGGACGAGATCAAGAAGGCGTACCGCCGCCTCGCACGCAAGTATCACCCCGACCACAATCCGGGGGACAAGGCCTCCGAGGAGAAGTTCAAGTCGGTCTCATCGGCCTACGATGTCCTCTCTGACGAGACGAAGAAGGCCCGGTTCGACCGCTACGGCGAGGAGGGCCTGCGCGAGGGCTTCGACCCAGAGCTGCACGAGCGCTACGCCCGTGGGGGCAATCCCTTCGCAGGCTCGAACCCGTTCGGTGCAGGGCAGAGTCCCTTCGCCGGCGGAGCGAGCTTCTCCGGAGACCTCGGAGACCTCTTCAACCTCTTCGGCGGAGGCCGCGGCGGCAGCTCCTTCGGCGGCGGCGCCGGGTACTCCGCCCGGGCGCGCGGCCCGCGGCGTGGCGAAGACCTCGCCATGAAGCTGAGGGTGCGCTTCGATCAGGCCGCGCACGGAGTCCGCACCACGTTCTCCTACGTCGCCCCGACACGCTGCTCGGCCTGCAGCGGCTCAGGCGTGTCGGGTCAGTCCGCCTGCCCGGGCTGCCGTGGTGCCGGCCTCGTGCAGGAGAAGCGCAACCTGAGCGTCAACATCCCCTCGGGTGCGGAGTCGGGCGACACCGTGCGGCTGCGGGGCAAGGGCGCCGACGGCCAGGGAGGTGCGGAACCGGGCGACCTCGTGCTCGAGATCCAGGTCGAGCCGCACCCCACGCTCACCCGTGAGGGCCGCGACCTCGTCACGCGTCTCGTCATCGGGCCACTCGACGCCATGCTCGGCGTCGAGACCACCGTCACGGGGCTCGACGGGCCCGTGACGGTGAAGGTTCCGCCGGCGCATCCGGCCGGTCAGCGGCTTCGGGTGGCGGGGAAGGGCGTCACGCGCAAGGACCAGACGGGCGACCTGCTGGTCGATCTGGCGATCGATGCCTCGCTGCAGCCTCTCAGGTCCGACTCCTCACGTGACCTCGCCAGGCAGCTCCGGGCCTCGCTCGGCTGAGTCGCCGGCAGGCGTTCGCCCAAGCGTGAATCAGTGCTATGGACCTCCCCATGGGCTCGGTCCTGCGAGCCTGACGGGAGCACCGCATGCGCTCGAACCTGGCGAACCTCCTGCGTTCTGCGGCTGCCGTCGTCCTCGTCGGCTGCGGAGGTCCGCTCATCCCGGAGTTCGATGCGGGGGGCGATGCGGACCTCGACACCGCGGTCGATACCGCGCCCTGGCTCGATACCCTGCCCGACACGGCGCCTGCCGACGTCGAGCCGATCGACCTCGACGTCGAGCCTGGCTGCAACCCGTTCAGCCCGACCGACGCCTGCCTGACGCCGTTCCCCTCGTCGTGGCACCTGGTCGCCGACGCATCGACCGGCACGGGCTTCCGTGTGCGGTATCCTGAGCAGCTCCTCGAGGGCATGGTCGGCCCTCGCCTCGAACCTGCTCCCTTCGAGCAGACGGACGGCGCCTCGCCCACCGCTCCCCTGTTCGTGCACCTCGGTGTCGATGTCGACCCGACGCAGCTCATCCCCAACACGGAGTCCGCCATCCGTGCGGGCAATGGCCTGTCGACGGCGGAGACTCCCATCCTGCTGCTCGATCTCGATGCGGGGCTCCGACGTGTCCCGATCGTGACTGAGAACGATGAGCGGCTGCGCACGCCAGACCAGCAGGGTCGGCACCCGCTGATCATTCGCCCGCTCGTACCGCTTCAGTGGGGGCACCGACACCTCGTGGTGCTGCGGCGAAGCCTGCGGAGTGTCGATGGGGCGCCACTGCCGGAGTCCGCGGCGTTCAGTGCCCTCAGGGACCGGCTGCCGACCCGGAGCACCGACATCGAGCTCGTCCGGCCTGGCTGGGAGCTGATCTTCGATCGCCTCGCCCAGGCGGGCGTTGACCGTCAGGGGATCTCGCTCGCCTGGGACTTCGTCGTGGCGAGCGAGGAGTCGGTGCTTGGACCGCTCTTCGCGATGCGCCGTGCGGCGCTCGACGACGCGGCGCGAAGTGCGATCCCCTACTCGGTCGATCGCGTGGTCGACCTGCCGAACGCATCGACCTCCAGGATTGTCGAGGGAAGCTTCTCGCCGCCCACGTTTGTCGATGGCTCCGGCGAGATGGCGCTCGGCAGCGACGGGCTGCCGCTCGAGCAGCCGCGCCAAGCCTATCCATACGTGCTGGTGATCCCGCAGTCGGTGGCCGATGCGGGGCAGGGCGATCTGCTCCTGGTGGGCCACCGCCTGTTCGGAACAGGGCGCGCTGAGCTGCTCGGTGACGGAGCGGGGCCTTCGTGGCTCGAGGAGCTCGCCGACGAGGCCGGGGTCGTGCTGCTCGCAGGCGATTGGGTCGGGCTGGCGGCTGGCGACGAGGCCCTGGTTACTGACGAGGTGCCAGGGGATCTCAACCGGCTCGGAGCGGTGACGGATCGGTTGCAGCAGTCGCTTCTGAACGCACTTGTGATGACCGAGCTCGGGCTGCGCGAGCTCAACGCGGACAGCAGGGTGCAGCCGTCGGGCAGGTCATTCGTCACGCCCAACGTCTCGTTTGCGGGCTGGTCGCTCGGGGGGACGCTGGGCGTCTCGCTGTTCGGCCTGTCGCCCCGCATCGGAACCGCGGTCGCGCTGGGTTCGGGCGGCTCGTGGAGCAACGTGCTCGACCGCACCGTTGACCTTGCGCCGCTCGTCGCGGCGATCGAGCGCCAGGCACCCGACCCGCTCACCCGGCAGACGCTCGTGACGCTGCTGCAGTCCAGGTTCGACCGGGTCGACCCGATCCTCCTCGCCAGGCTCGTGACCACGCCATCGGACGGTGGCCTCACGAGCCCACGCACGCTGCTGCTCCAGGAGGCGATTGGAGACTGCAGCATGCCGAACCTCGCAACGCGCATGCTTGCTCGGTCGCTCGGCGCGCGGCTGATGTCGCCCTCGATCGAGTCGGTGTTTGGCCTCGAGGAGCAGCCGGCGCCACTCACGGGCGTGGCGTTGCAGCAGTTCGCGACGGTCGAGGCAGGGGCCTACGTACCCCCGGTCTCGAACCTTGCGCCCGAACGCGACAACGGCGCGCAGGCTGCCGCGTCCCGGGCCGAGTCCGCACGCGCAGCGCTGCTGCAGCTGCTCAGGACACGGACGGCAAACCAGACGTGCAGTGGCGCGTGCGACCCAGACTGAGGCTCAGCCGAGCGCCGACCTGACGACCTCTGCGAAGCCCTGGATGGCTGCCGGCAGTCCGTCGGCATTGCGTCCGCCGGCCTGCGCGAGGGTGGGACGACCGCCGCCCTTGCCATCGATGTGCGAAGCAGAGGCGTTCACCAGCGCACCCGCCTTGAGCCCCCGGGCAACGCCGGCGTCGGTCACGAGCACCGCCAGGGTCGGCTTCTCGTCGACGATGGCGCCGAGCAGCCCGACACCGACGCCGGGCCCGAGACGGTCCCTGACGAAGTCGCAGAGGGCGAGCAGCGCGTCGCGCGAGAGGCTCCCGAGGCTGACCGAGACGACACGGGCCTCGCCGACCTGGGATGCGCCGGCCACGATCTCGTCGGCAGTCGCCTTTGCCTGCTGGCGCTGAAGCTGATCCAGCCGCTTCTCGAGAGCCTTGTGGTCCTCGAGCAGCCGGGAGAGCTTGTCGGCCACAGCAGACTCCGGTGCCTTGAGCAGCGCCGACAGCTGGCCCAGCAGCGCCCGGTCACTGTTGGCAAGCTCGAAGGCGCGGGCGTTGGTGGCGGCCTCGATGCGCCGCACCCCTGCCGCGACGCCCCCCTCGGACACGAGTCGAAAGAAGGAGATCTCGCGGGTGTTCGGCACGTGCGTGCCGCCGCACAGCTCGATGCTGCGCCCCGGGATCTCGACCATGCGGACATGGGCGCCGTACTTCTCGCCGAACATCATCATGGCGCCGCGCCGCTCCGCCTCTGCGAGCGGCACGTTCTGGTGCACGGTGACTGCGAAGGCCTCGCTGATCTGCTCGTTCACCCACGACTCAATGGCGGTGAGCTGGGCCTCGGTGAGCGGGGCATCGTGGCTGAAGTCGAACCGGAGCCTGTCGGGAGAGACGAGGCTGCCGGCCTGGAAGGCCTTCGGCGACACGAAGCGGTGCAGCGCGGCGTGCAGCAGGTGGGTTGCGGTATGGTTGCAGGCGGCCAGGAAGCGCCGGCGCGCATCGACGCGCGCGACAACGCCGCGAGAGAGCGCGGCGCCGGTGAGCGTCCCTGACTCGACCTCGACGATGTGGGTCAGTCCCGCAGTGGTCTTCTGGGTATCGATGACCCGGAGCACGAGGTCGCCGGTCAGCGTCTCGATGGTGCCGGTGTCGCCGGTCTGCCCGCCCGACTCCGCGTAGAACGGGGTCTCGCGGAGCAGGAGATCGGCGCGGTTGCCTTCTGAGTGCGGGCGAAAGCGGAGCACGTCGGTCGAGTGCTCGGTCGCTTCGTAGCCAACGAAGGTGTCCGCGGCGCCCTCTCGCAGGATGATCCACTCGCCCGCGACCTCGTATCGCTCGTCG
Source organism: Bradymonadia bacterium (assembly GCA_044376025.1). Classification (GTDB taxonomy): domain Bacteria; phylum Myxococcota_A; class Bradymonadia; order REDH01; family REDH01; genus JBILLP01. The sequence continues at coordinate 5,582 of JBILLP010000021.1, read as the reverse complement.
GCCTGCCGGCTCCGCTCGCGCTGCCGCTCCATCGCGCTGTCGTAGCCGGCGTGATCGATGCCGAGCCCGCGTTCGAGCGCCATGATCTCGGTCAGGTCGGGCGGGAAGCCGTAGGTATCGTAGAGCTTGAACACGTCGTCACCGGCAATCCGGGAGGCACCGTCGCGGGCGGCGCGGGAGGCGACCTCGTCGAACAGCGCGATGCCGCGGTCGAGCGTCCTGAAGAAGCGCTCCTCCTCGGTGCGGAGGATCGTCTGCGCCTCGCGATGCTTGTGACGCAGCTCCGGGTAGACGTGCTGGAAGCCATCGACCACGGCGGTGGCCACATCGAACAAGAAGGGGCGACTGAAGCCGAGGTTTCGGCCATGCCTGACCGCGCGCCGCAGGATGCGCCGCAGCACGTAGCCCCGCCCCTCGTTCGAGAAGGTGGCGCCGTCGCAGACCGAGAACATGACCGTGCGCACATGGTCGGCGATGACGCAGTACTCGGTGAAGTGGGGCGACCCGAACAGGTCGTTCGACTTCACGCGCTCGCCGGTGAGCAGCAGGTGGGTCCGCTCGATGATGCCGGCGAAGAGACCCGTGAAGAAGACGTTGTCGACGCCGGTCATGACCGCCGCAGCCCGGTCGAGTCCCATGCCGGTGTCGACCGACTTCATCGGCAGCGGCGACAGGTTGCCGGCGTCGTCACGGTTGAACTCCATGAAGACGTGGTTCCAGATCTCGAGGAAGCGCTCGCCGTCGAAGCCGGGGGCCCAGGGCACTGCGCCGTGTTCCGGGTGGTTGTCGTAGTAGATCTCGGAGCAGGGGCCGCAGGGTCCGGTGGGCCCCATGGACCAGAAGTTCTCCTCGTCCCCGGCCTCGACGTCCCCGAGCCGGACGATGTGGTCGGCCGGGACGCCGAGCTCGCGGTGCCAGATGTCCCAGGACTCGTCGTCGTCCTTGTAGACGGAGACGTAGAGGCGAGCCGGCGACAGGTTCATCACCCGTGTCACGAACTCCCACCCCCAAGCCAGCGACTCCCGCTTGTAGTACTCGCCGAACGACCAGTTGCCGAGCATCTCGAAGAAGGTGAGGTGGCGCCCATCCTTGCCCACCTCGTCGAGGTCGTTGTGCTTGCCGCCGGCCCTCACGCACTTCTGCACGCTCGCGGCCCGCACGTAGTCGCGCTTCTCGAGCCCGAGCAGCACGTCCTTGAATTGGTTCATGCCGGCGTTGGTGAACAGCAGCGTCGGGTCGCCCTCGGGCACGACCGGGCTCGAGGCGACGATGGTGTGCTTGCGCGCTTCGAAGAACGAGAGGAACGCGCTGCGGAGCTCGTCGGGGGTCATGCTAAAGTCCGGTCTCAGGGGGTGCCGCGGCACGCACACGGTGCGCGGACGGCGGGCGCGCGCGTCTACCAGCGCACCGGGACAGCGGCAAGGCCGCGACCAGCGCCGTGGCCGGGCGGTACCCCGACGGGCCCTGCGCCCTATCGACTCGCGACTTGCACGAGCAATCCAGTGTCGACTACAAACCCCGCGCCTCGCCTCGTGGCGCACCCGGCAAACGGCCCATCCTTGAACGAACTCTGGCTGAGAATCCTCGAGGTGCCCGGGTTGGCCCTCGCGTTGAGCATGGTTGCGCTCGGACTCGGGCCGCTGCTGATGGGCCGCGGCGAGGCGTCGACGCCAGGTCGAAGGGCCGCGGCGGCCTTTCCGCTCGGGGCCGTCGCGGCGCTGGTGCTGGTGCACCTGCTCCCCCATGCGATCGAGGAGGTCGGCTGGGGCGCCATGGTCGCGGGCCTCCTGGGGATCGCCGCACCGATCTGGCTGGAGCGGCGTGCGGTCCACCCGGGCCTCGAGGGCGCTTCGCTCAAGGTCGCGCTGGTGGCGGCCGCGCTGCACGAGTCCGTCGATGGCGCCGCCCTGGCGAGCGCGGTCGCACAGGTCCGGGCGGGGCAGCCTGACCCGCTGCAGGCCGGCGATCGTCTTGCGGCCGGCCTCTCGCTCGCGATCCTCTTTCACCGCTTCCCGGTGGGGGCGGCGACCTGGCGGCTGGCGAGCGGTGTCGGCGGGCCACGCGTCGCCGCCGGCGCGCTCGGGGTGCTCGGGCTTGCGACGGTCGTGGGCTACCTCGCCGGGCACCTCGTGCTGCCTCTGAACGAGGCGCGCGCGGTGGTCTACTTCCAGGCCTTCGCGGCGGGGTCGTTCCTGCATGTGCTCGGGCACCAGCCGCTGGTGAGGTCACCCGGAGGGCCGAGCCCGGTTGCGACGCGGATCGGCCTGCTGATGGGCTTCGCCACCTTCTCGCTGCTCGCCTCCCACGGTTGACCGATGACCACACGATTTGCCCTGCGCGAGATCTCGTCGCTGCTCGGACCCGACCAGCGCGTCTTCATCCACGGCGGGGCTGCGACGCCCATCGCGGCCGTCCAGGCCCTGTGCGACGACCCCGGCGCGCTGCGCAACGTGGAGCTGATCCACCTGCACACGTTCGGCGTGCCCCGGTATGCCCAACCGGAGTTCCGGGGCGTGTTCAAGGTCGCGAACCTCTTCGTCGGCGCGAACATGCGGGGGCTGCTCGACCATGATCGGGTCGACTACCTGCCCTGCTTCCTGAGCGAGATCCCCGCGCTGTTCAGGTCGGGTCGTCGGCCGCTCGACGCGGCCATCGTCCACCTCTCGCCCCCGGATCGCCACGGATTCTGCACGCTTGGCACCAGCGTCGACGTGGCGCGGGCAGCGGTCGACTCCGCACGCACGATCATCGGCATCATCAACCCCAACATGCCGCGGACGCACGGGGACGGCCTGGTCCATGTCTCCCGGATCACGCACCTTGCCGAGGACGACTCGCCGCTGCCCGAGGTCCCGCCCGAGCCGCTCGGGGAGGTCGAGCGGCGCATCGGCAGCCACTGTGCGAGCCTGATTGAAGACGGGGCGACGCTCCAGATGGGCATCGGCTCGATCCCCGACGCGGTGCTCGCCTCGCTCGACCAGCACCGACACCTCGGCATCCACACCGAGATGTGGTCCGATGGAGCTGTTCGGCTGATCGAGTCCGGAGTGGTCGACAACAGCCGCAAGGCGGTGCACCCGGGCAAGACGGTGGCGGCCTTCGTGATGGGCTCGCGCGCCGTCTACGACTACTGCAACGACAACCCGTCGTCGGTGCTGCTCGATGTCGCCTACGTGAACCAGACCGGGGTCATCGCCCGGAACCCGAGGGTCACGGCCATCAACTCCGCCGTCGAGATCGACCTGACCGGCCAGGTCTGCGCCGACAGCATCGGGCACCGGATCATCTCCGGGGTCGGTGGCCAGATGGACTTCATGCGCGGCGCGGCGCTGTCAGCGGGCGGAAAGCCCATCCTGGCCCTGCCGAGCCGTACCGCGAAGGGAGTCGCCCGCATCGTCCCGACGCTCAAGGCGGGAGCGGGCGTGGTCACGACGCGGGCCCATGTCCACCACGTCGTCACCGAGTACGGGATTGCGGACCTCTACGGCAAGACGCTCAGCGAACGTGCCCAGGCCCTGACCGGCATCGCGCACCCCGACGACCGGGAGTCCCTCGCCGCGGCCTGGAAGCAGGCCTGCCAGTGACGCAGGCGTGACGGCGTTGAGGCCGCCGGGCCCGCGTCAGTTCGCGACCCTGACGTCGCCGGTCAGCCGATAGGCGAAGGAGTCTGGCTTGACCGCGCACACGGAGGCCGGGAGCTGCCGGATCACGCGGTCGGCGGTTCCACCGAGCAGGATCTCCTCGGCGTAGGAGGCGCCGTGCGTTCCCATGACCACGAGGTCGAAGCCGCCGGCCTTGGTGACCTCGGGGATCTTCTCGAAGGCCCGCGCGAGGGCCACGTCAGACGTGAGCTCGATGCCCTGGAGCGGAGTCCGCGAAAGCAGCTCATCGAGCTGCGTCCGGGCGTGCGCGCGCCAGTCCTCCATCACCTCGAGCGAGATCGAGGTTCCGTAGAGCTGCACCACGGGCTCCGGATCGAACTCGACACAGTGGAGGACGTGAAGGGAGGCGCCGAAGAGGCGGGCGAAATCGGCGGCCTTGCCGAGCACGCGCTCGCCGGAGTCGCTGAAGTCGACCGGCGCGAGGATGCGGGCCGGAGGGAAGGTCGTGTGCCGGTTGATGACGAGGACCGGCCTGACGGAGCGCCGGATGAGCCGCTCAGTGTCGTAGCCGATCGCGCGGCCGACCTCGGGAGCCAGCCCGATGTCACCGACGACGAAGAGGTCTGCGTCGCGGGCATCCATCGCGGCGAGCAGGGTCTTGACCGGCGACTGCTCGCCAACCTCGAACGACACCTCGATGCCCGCGAAGTCCTCGTGGGCGACGGCATCGCGCACCAGCTTCTCGACGTCGGTCAGCAGCTGCACCTGCTGCTGGAGCGAGGCGAAGAGGCGCGGCGGCATCTCGACCTGCAGCTTGGCGAGGTCGCGCACCGGCCCGGGGATGGCCGTGACGATGTGGAGCTTGGCCCCGACGCGCCGTGCGAGGTCGCGCGCGGCACGGAGCGCGTTGCGCCCACCCTCGGAGAAGTCGAAGCCTACGACGATGTCTCGAATGCGATCTTCCATGGCGTTCCTTGGCGTCGGGTCGGGCGTCTGCCCGGTCACAGGAGTTGGGTCGGGAGCAGCGGAGGAGGCTTCTCGAAGTACGCGAACGTCGGCCGCGCGCAACGTGAACCGTCGCCAATCCGGCAGATGTTCAAGGAGCGTGCCAGCGTTGCGACGGCGCGTACAGACGGGTGCCGTGGCGGTTCGGGCGGGCGCGCCCGCTGCCGAGAAGGGCAGGTGAACAGCGCGTTCGCACGCGGGGGTGTGCGGATCCACGCACGTTGCGCGGGCCGCGGAGGCGGCACCATGGGAGGCAAAACGGCGAAGGCCCCAGGCGACTGCCTGGGGCCTTGCTCTGAGCGGGGTGGACGGGACTCGAACCCGCGGCCTCCGGCGTGACAGGCCGGCGTTATAACCGACTTAACTACCACCCCTCAGGGGGAGCGTCCTTGTAGACGGACGCTCTCTCGATGTCAAACTCATTTCTCAACTCCCGGCCCGAAGGCCGGACGAGCATCAGTAGGCGCAGCCGGGGTCGAACCAGCGACCACCTGCTTGTAAGGCAGGCGCTCTTCCACTGAGCTATGCGCCCAGGCGCCGCACCGCGATGCGACGGCCGCGGCGCAGTAGTGCTCCCGCCTGCCAAACGTCAATCTGATTCCGTCACGCCCGCTCCGCCACCACCAGGACGCCGGTGGGAGACCAAGGCAGGTGCTCGTCCACGGCCCGGAGGGCGGGAACCGCCGTGTCGATCACCTTCCACTCGAGCCGGCTGAGGCGGGATCGCCCGCGCACCTTGCCATCGAACCACCAGGCGGGCCTGAAGAAGCGACTCGCTCCCTCGACGTGGGTCACCCTGAAGCCGGCTGACTCGATCAGCGCCGTCACCTCAGGCTCCGTGTAGCGTCGCAGGTTGCCGATCGCCTCGTCGAGCGGCCCGAAGAGGTCCGGGTCGGTCGCGGCAAAGACGACGATGCGCCCACCGGGCTCGAGCACCTTCCGGACGTTCCCGAGCAGCAGATGCTCGTCGGGGGC
>JBILLP010000345.1:0-4371 GCA_044376025.1 Bradymonadia bacterium | reverse complement strand
TGTCGAACCGCCGAATGCGCTCCTGGTTCAGGTCATGCACCCGCTGGCGAAGCCGGACCGCATCCTCGACCGACTGTGTGCCCGGACCCGAGATCGCCGCCCTCGAAGGCCCCGTCGAGACAGAGGTGTCTTCACTCGAAGCCCCCTGCGAACAGTCGCGAAAGGGCATCCCCTCTCCGCCGGTGCCCGGCGTGGGCCTCACACGCTGGGCGTGTGCGGTCAAGGGAAGCAGGATGGCCACCATCACCGCGGCCAGGCTGAGCAGTCTCCGTACCGTCATTGCGTTCCCTTTCACGACAGACTCACGTCTCATTGAGCGTTCGCACACAGGCCCGTGTTCTCGTCACGGAAGTCCTGGGGATTGCCTCTGAAGTAGTCCACCTCGTCGGCCCAGTACTCGCCCTCGTAGGGCCAGGCGAGCCAGTCCTGGGCGAGCCCGATGTCACCGGTCTGCCCCGCCAGCGTGGCACGACGCCCCTCGAGCTGGCCGCGCGTCGCGTTCAGCAGCTCCGTGTTCACCTCGATGCCGACCTCCTGGCTCTTGACGTTCCAGTCGGTCAACTCGGCGTCGAGGTTCCGGAGCAGCTCGGCGACGCGAAGGCCGCCATCAACCAGCTTCGACCTCATGTTGAGGTCAAGCGCCTGGGCATTGTCGGTCGCGAAGGCACCGAGCAGCGCCGATGCCTTGCCGAGCTCGGTCGACTCGCGGCGAAGCGCGTCGATGAGGGTCCGGTGCCCCTGGTACTGCTGGTCGGCAAGCACGTATCGCACCGCCTCGACGGGGAGCTTTACGGCCTCTGAGGTCCCCTGGCGGTCGTACCAGCTCTCGATCGAGTCCCAGTAGACGTCGGGTGAGGTCGTCTCCGCAACAAACCCCGTCACGGCAGACTGGATCTCCGAGTTCTTCTGCGTGAACTGCGCGAGCGCCTGCTCTGCCTGATCAAGGTTGCAAGTATTGAGGTAGGCCGCCGCCTCGATGACGAACAGCTCGGGGAAGAACTGCCTGTCGTAGTAGGGGCTGTGCAGGGCATGCAGGGACCCGAGGACGCGCGGCCAGTCCTGCTTGAGGAAATAGGCCCAGGTCTGCTCGAAGACGGCGCGGGGGTGCCGCGGCGACTTCGCCGGGATCTTGCGGTAGTAGAAGAGCGCCGCGTCGTTCTGCCCTACCTCGTAGGCCAGGCGCGCCAGCGCCAGGTAGCCGAGCTCCCTGACGTCGGCACCATCCTCGAGCCGGTCCGCCCGCACGACCGCGGTCTGGAAGGCACGGATCGCCTCGGCGTTGTCCTGCTGCTTCAGGTGGATCGTGCCGGCGAGGTAGGCAGCCTTCGCGCCATCGGGCGAGCCCTCGGACACCTGGTCGAGGAACTCGACCGCGCGACGAGCGTCGTCGTAGGTCCAGAAGAAGCGCCCCAGGAAGAAGTTCCACCGATCCTGGAACTCGCGAGAGCGCTCCCCGACGTTGAAGTCCGCCAGACGCTCGAACTGAGGGTCGGCGTAGGCGGCCTCCCTGCTGATGTCCGTCAGGATGGAGAAACCCTCCTCGAAGTCGGCCTGCTCAGGCCCGAGCAGAACCCACTCCAGCGCCTGCGAGCGGATCACGTACCTGAAGCCCGCCGCGTGCATCGCCCGGACGAACCCGGTGAGCGCCGAAACGTACTCCGCGCTGTCCTTGGCGGGGTTCACCTCGGTCAAGAAGCGCTGGTAGACTGCGGCGGCGCGCACGTTGTCGCCATCGCGCTGCAGCCGCTCCGCCGTCCGCAGGCCTGCGAACGCCTGCTGGACCTGGCCACGCCGCTGGTTCTCCTGCTCGATGCGCTGGCGCATGGCCTCGCGCTCGCGCTCCATGCGCTCCATCTCGATGCGCCTGCGCTGCTCCTCGAGCTGCCGCTGACGCTCGATCTCCTGCTGCAGGCCAGGGCCGCCCCCGACACCGGTACCCGTCCCGGGACCTGGCGCCGACGCACAGCCGATGCGCGAGCAGAGTTCATCGAGGACGGGCTGCGCAACGCCGGCCACGCGCAGATCGTTGATGTCAGCCTCGGTCACCGTGAGGGGCTCGGTAGAGCTCCTGATGACGTTGACGATGACGTCGGGGCTCAAGCCCGCGGCCTGCAGGTTCAGGATCTGGTTCTTGTCGAGGGCCCACGCGCTGCTCGACGACAGCAGCAGGGCTCCCACGAGCGTCCAGCTGCCAGCCGCGCTCCACAGGCGGTTCCGATTCGGTCGACGATTCATGATCGCTCCAGCACTCAAGGACTTCGAGTGAACGTCTGCGCTTCGGCGCTAGAAGAAGACCGAGCCGGCGAGGCTCAGCTCGGTCGGGAGCGCGACGCCGCCACCCTCTTTGCTGAAGATGAACTGGCGGACATCGAGCCGGAGGGCCCAACGCTGGGTCAGGTGGATGTTCCATCCGGTCGCGATGATCGCCTCCGGCTTCAGCTTGGACTCGTCGGCGCTCAGGTTGTCCTGGCTCGGGGAGTCTGCGCCGAGCACCCCGAACCCGGCCCCGAAGAACCAGTCGAAGTGGGCGAGCTTGGTGCCGGCGAAGGCAAACTTGCCGTAGATGGGCGACCAGAGGGCCACCACGTTACCGCGCCAGCGCTGCTTGTCGCGGAGGAAGACGTTGTAGTCTCCCTCGTCGCGCAAGAAGCCACCGAGGTCGCTGTCGGCCTGCAGCGCCGTCCCGATGTAGGAGCCAGACGCCTCGAGCGAGATCGACTCGGTCACGTAGTAGCCGGCCCGGAGCACGATCGGGTAGTAGGTCACGAAGGGGTCATTGGGGATGACGCCGGCGCCCAGGCTGAGCTGGAAGTCGCCGTCCTTCTCGTAGAGGCGGCGCTGGAGGACCCGCACCTGCCGCTGCTTGGCCCAGAACTCGTTGAGGTCATCGGCTTCGCTGACAGCCGGTGCCGAGCCCGCCGTGGCACCGGGATCTGCGGTTTCGGACTGGGCATGGGCCGCCATCGGGACGACGGCCAGGGTCGCCATGGAGGCGATTTGCAGTAGACGGTTTGCGAGACGCATACTCTCCTCACGGACGCCAGAGATGGTCGTGTTCTTTGAAAGGGACGATGGGCCCCGGTCGGTATCGCGCATGGTTCGATGCCCTTACGGAGCGGTGGTGTCGGCAGCCGGCTCCTCGGAGCCTGGGCCCGCGCATTCACCGGCATTGTTGAGTCCCTCGCGGCAGACGCAGTCGCTTGGCAGCCGGTCACCGACATTGCACTCGTTGCCGCGCTTGAAGAGCGTCAGTCGCTGGTCCGGCTGGCTGCTTCCTTGGGCGCGCACGGCGTACTCCACCGAGTCTGACGCCCTGCCGAGCGTCACGCGCATCGTCGTGGCGAGGCGGTAGGCGCCGTCGGGGAGGCCATCGAGGTCTGGGACCTGAGCTTCGAACTCGTACTCACCCGACGCGCGGTTCGCGATCGCGTCGAAGGCAGCCACAAGACCGTCGGGGCGGGGCACGTATTGGTATGACCCGCCTGTCGCGCAGGCGAGCCGGGCAAGGTTGTCGACCGGACCCGCCCTGAAGCGCTTCGACGGCGCCGGCTCCATCAGGTCCTCAGCATCAGAGCCAGGGTAGTCCAGTTGGACCACGTCGACGATGATCTCATTCTCGACGAGGTTACCCAGTATCGCATCGAGCTCGTCACCGGGGCGGGAGCCGTTGTCGCGGCCATCGGTCAGGATGACCACGTGCAACTTCCGGGAACCCGACGGGGCGTCAAACGCCTCGGACGCCTTGTTCAGCACGCTCCAGGTGGCGCGAGCGCCCACGTTGGACGTGCTTCGCACGTCCTCAAGGGCGAGTCGGACGCCCTCTGACAGGCCTTCTCCCGCCCTGACGTTCTTGAAGCAATCGTCGACCCCAACCCCGTCTGGCAGATAGGCCAATGAAAGCTCACCCTCGCCATAGAAGTAGCCGACGCAGGCGCTCGATGACTCTCCGTCATCGAGGCCGGCCACGGTCGCGAGCCTGGTGAGGAACGACAGCGCGGCCGGGATGCGTTCGTCATCGGCGTCCGAGCTGCGCTCGCGCTGCGAGATCCCCCGCTCTGGATCGAGTCCGAAGATGTCGGAGCCGTTCGAGAAGAGCAGCAGGTACTTGTGCGAGACCTTGGCGTCGCCGTCGCGTGTGAAGCGCAGCGGATCGGCGGCGACCTGGTCGATCTGGACCGAGACCGGAGCCTTGCAGACCTTGACGTCGACTTCTGGGTCGCCCGAACTCCCCACGGCCTCGATAAGCGCACCGCAGGTGAACGGCGCCGTGCAGTCAGCGTCGGAGGTGCAGGTGACGTCCGGCGCGGGAAAGAGGTACCCCTGCTTGTCGATTTCGCCGGGGAGCGGCAAGAACTCGATGTCGCTGACGCT
>JBILLP010000344.1:0-4383 GCA_044376025.1 Bradymonadia bacterium | reverse complement strand
GTCGAGCGCCGCGGCGACACCATCGGCCGGGTGGTGCTGGAGATGATCGACGCCGGCGACCGCGAGCTTGACGGAGGCGTCGTCCGCGTAGTCGAACACGACCTTCTCGACGCCTGCGGGGAACGTGTGACGGGACGGCTCGCGCGTGGCCGCGACCGTGGGGAGGTTGCGTCGCGACAGCTCCGCGACGAGCGCGCTGCCGACCGTGCCGCTGGCACCAATGACGAGCTTCTTCATGGCTGACTCCTTCAGCGGCGCAGGGCGCCCCAGACGAGGTTGGGTGACTGACCGCCCATGCGCACCATGCGCACCCAGAGCAGGGTCATGTGTTCAAGGTGCAGCGCCTGCACGAGGCCGCCCACGTCCACCGGCTCGAAGCCGCAGTCGGAGATGAGCTGCCCGACACGCGCCTTCGCATCGCGCGAGTCACCGCAGAAGAGCATCGCCGGCCTCACGTTGTACGCGGGATACGACGGGTCCTCGAAGTTCTCGAAGCCGTAGATGGTGAACGCCTTGACCACGTGCGCCTTGGGCGCGAGCGATTGAACGAGCTCGCTCCCCGAGCGTTCGTTCTTCAGGCCATGCGTGAGGCCCGCGCCCACGGGGTTCGTGCAATCGACGACCACCTTGCCGGCGAGCGCGTCTGCGAGCGGACGGAGCACGGCCTCGTTCGCCTGAAACGGCGTCGCGAGGAAGACCACCTCCGCGCCCGCGACCGCCTCGGCGATCGACTTCGAAGTGAGCCGCTTCGAGCGGGCCAGCGCCGCAGAGACGGTCGCCGAACCATCCCTCGATTCGGCGAGCACCACGTCGTGGCCTGCTTCGGCGAGCCGAGCGGCGAGGGGGGCGCCGACCTTGCCGACGCCGATGAATGCGATCTTCATGTGACTTCCATTTGTGGGTGAATCGAGGTGGAGAGCCGGCGACGGAGGCGCGGCATCAGCCCGTCGTGGTGGAGGAGGCGGGGTTCGCGATGACGATCGCGACGCGCTTGGCCTTGCTCTTGTTGGCGACGTTCGGGTCTCTGAGGCTCATCTCGATTTGCTCCTTGGTGCGAACGGGAGCTCCGTTCGAGGCGCGAAGATAAGCCTGGCGTCGCGTGCAAACAACGCAACAGGTATGAAGTCATCGTTGCATGTGTTGCAACTATGAAGTGCGCCTTCGGCGACGCCGCATCTGACCGGACGTTGGGTCCGAGGAATCGAGCCGCGTACGCGGTTCGGTGTGGCGTTCGCCGGCAACCTCCGCCGCAGCGCGAACGAATACCTCGCGCACGAAACGATGACCTGGCTCCGCGTCGACGCGAGGGTGCCACACGAGGCTCAGCGCGTACGGTTGCAGTGGGACTGGCGGTTCGAGGACTTCGAGGCCGAGCATTCGCTCGTAGCGGCGGGCAATCCGCTCGGAGATCGTCAAGACGTAGTCCGTTTCGGCCGTGAGCTGCAGCGCAGTCACGAAGTACGGAACCGCCCGTGCTACCGTCCGTGACAGTCCTCGCTCGCGGAGAACGTCATCCAGATAGCCCCCTGGCTTGCCGCGGGGGGCGACCTGAACGTGCGGGAGGCCGACGAACCGGTCGATGGTGAAGCGCTTCCCGGCCGCCGGATGTCCCTTTCGCACCACGCACACGAATCGGTCTGTGAGGAGCTGCCGAGTTCGCATCTCCTGTGGCAGATCGCCGTAGATGCCGACGGCGAGGTCCGACCCTTGATCGCGCAGCATGCTCGAGTCGTCAGGCGTATTCGGAACGAATCGAACGCAGACCCTGGGGGCTTCCTCACGAAGGATGCGGTCGACGGTGCCGCCGAGCACCGTCAGCACGTAGTCCGTCGCGTGGATGACGAAGGTGCGTGACAACTCCGCCGCGACGAATTCCCGTTCAGGTTCGAGGGTGCGGCGCGCCTCGGTCACGACGAGGTGGACCTGCGGTTTCAGTGCAATCGCCCTTGGCGTCAGGAGCATTCCGCGCCCCGAACGAACGAGGATCGGATCGCCGAGGCGCTCGCGGATGCGTGCGAGCGCGTGGCTCATGGCGGGCGTAGACAGCCCGACGCGCCTCGCGGCGCCGGTGACGCTCCCCTCTTGGAGAAGCGCGTCGAGAGAAACGAGCAGGCCGAGGTCTGAGGAGTCCATGAGATGCAACGATATCGCATCGATGTTGCATGCGACAGCACCCTGAGCCAGGGGAAGCGATTCCTGCACCTTCGCCATGAGCCCGGTGCGGAGCCGTCGAGGCGACGAGGGCCGCGACGGCGGCGTCGGCTACCTAGACCTCACGGGCAACGCCCGCATCCTCCTGCCCGAGCCGGGGCTGTTCATCGAGACGCAGGGGGCCTCCGAAGATCCGAACCGGGAGGAGCGTCCGGCCCGTTCACTTCGCGGGGCCAAGGCCGGGCGCGTCGCCCGCGCGCTCATCGAGATGAAGGCACCGCCCGGCGTGCGCGAGCTCGCGGCGCTCACGAAGATCGACGCGGGCTACGTCTCGCGCGTGCTGTCGCTGCTTGACTCCGAAGCGCTGATCACACGCGGCGCTCGCGGTCGCATCGGGAGCGTCGACTGGCCTGCCCTCTTGCGTCGCCGGGCGCACGACGCCCCGATCGACTCGCGCGGACACGTCGGCACCTTCCTCGAGCCGCGCGGACTCTCCGCGCTGCAGGGGCGCCTCGCGAAGCTCGAGGCGCCCTACGCGATCACCGGGAGTCTGGCGGCCGTCACCCTGGCACCGCTCGCACCCGCCAGGCTGGCGACTGTCTGGGTTCGCGATGCGGCTGCCGCAGCGGCGGCGTTGGCGCTCCGGCCCGCAGACACCGGCGCGAACATGGTGCTCGTCGAGACCGACGACGAGTCGGTGTTTGAGGGCACGACCGAGCGCGACGGACTCCGCTACGCGGCACCCAGCGTCGTCGCAGCGGACCTGCTCACCAGCCCGGGGCGCGGACCGCAGGAGGGCGAAGAGCTGATCGCCTGGATGAGTTCGAACGAGGAGCGGTGGCGACGATGAGCGAGTTCGACGAGCTGCATGTGATGGCCCGGCGAGTGCTGCTCGACGTGCTGGGCGCGCCTGTCGATCACCGTGACGCACTCATCCTCGTCGGCGCGCAGGCGGTCTACCTCCGCGTCGGCGACGCGGACCTTGCGATCACGCCCTACACGACGGACGCCGACCTCGTGATCGACCCCGCGGTGCTCGCAGAGATCCCTCCGCTCGAGCGCGCACTCCTGGACGCCGGCTTCTCGCCGAAGACGAAGGACTCGGTCGGCGTGTGGCTCACGACGCGGAAGACCAGTCAGCGCGTGGATGCAGACATCGCGGTCGCACCTGCTCACGGCGCTGAGGTGATGCGCCCAGCGTCGTCGATGCTCTCGTCGCCCGTCACGCGGGTCCGACGACTGCTCGGACGGCCCTGCCGACCTTGCCGATTCTGCGCGCGAGGTCCTCGATGGCGAACGGCTTCGGCATCCAGCAGCACCGCCTGGGCCGCTGGTGCCGCCCGGTCGAGCGCGAGTTCATCGAGCGCATCGAGCGCAACCGCCCGCGCACCCTCGAGGACCTCAACGTCGCCTGGTACGGCTACCGCAACCCGGCCCCGCAGCACTACGACAACACCCGCTACCACGGGCTCAACCTGCACAACGTCTACGTACCGCAACACGGTCGAGTTCCGCTGGTTCGAGGCGACCCTGCACGCCGGCAAGGTGAAGGCCTGCATCCGGCTGGTCTACGCGATCTGCCTGAAGGCGCGGGACGCCAAGGCGGCGAGCAGCAAGAAGCGCCCCTTCAACAAGGCGACCGCCAAGTACGACTTCCGGGACTTCCTGCTGAAGCTCGCCCTGCGGGAAGTCGTCGACGTCGAGCAACCGTTTGGCCGCATTGAGGTCGAGAATCGCCGCGCGCCGCTTGTCGGCCCGCGAGCCGAAGCTCACCGGACGGCTCACATCGACGACGAAGCCGCCACGGCGCTGGTTCTCCTGCAGCTGGCGGACGAGGGCCTTCTTGTCGAGGACCTCGCCCTCGTAGCCGGCCCGGCGCGCGTGCTCGGCGTAGTCCGCGTGACACGAGGCGATATGCAGCGCGAGGTGCCCGCCCGCATAGGTGCATTGGCGGCCGTCCCGGATCGCGCCGCTGACGGCGAGGCTCGACAGGATCTCGACGAAGTAGTCGAGCCCGGTCTTCACCGTGTGGCCGCCGCTCTCGAGGAGGTCGTCGCACTGCGCTGCGACGAGCGCCCCGACGTCGAGCTCGGGCAGACGCACGCCGAGGCTCGAGGCGTAGCCCTCGAGGTGGACGAGCCCGCACACCGTCGCGACGAGGTTGTCCTTCATGCGGAGCGGCACCTCGCGGCCCGCGAGCGTGGTCTCGACGACCCGGCGGGCAACGGCGAG
>JBILLP010000343.1:0-4387 GCA_044376025.1 Bradymonadia bacterium | reverse complement strand
TGTAGCGCAAGAAGGCCGAGGTGCTCGGGTAGCCCGCCCACTCGGTGGTGCCCTCGCCTGTGGCGAAGCTGTTGGCTGCGGCGTTGTCGTCGAAGGTCGCCGCCCGCGCCGCCTGCTGGTAGGCGTGGTAGATCATGCAGCCCACGGAGGCGTCGAGCGCGTCGGGATCGTTGCTCGGGGCACCCTCGGGGTCCGAGGTGGCGAGGCCGGTCGGGCAGGTCCGGTCCCAGAGCAGGAGCCGGTCCGCCAGCGCCTGGTCGGCGGGGTCGAGCGTGACGCCGTCGACGGCCCCTTCGAGCGCCGGCAGGAGGATGTCGGCGGCGAGGAGGTAGGTGTCGGCGGCGATGCGGGCCATGTCGTCGCGCGTCAGCGTGCTGCCGCCCGCGTCGAGGAGCTGGACGATGCGGCCTGCCCGCAGCCCGAAGTCGGCAGAGGACTGCAGCGGGGAGTAGCCGTCGTTGGTGGCATCGCCATCCTCGAGCGCCCCGGTCATGTCGTTGTTCGCCGTCACGATGTAGCCGGCCTCGGGATTCTGAAGCTGCGGCAGGTCATCGAAGCTGTAGTAGCCCTGCCACTCCGCGGAACCGTCGCCCGGCAGCGCCGACCAGGGCGTGAGCTCCCGGTTGGCCCACGGCCGCAGCGGCACGTTGCTGTAGGGCAACCACCCGAAGTTGCCCTGCCGGTCGATGACGACCCAGTTCTGCCCGACGCTGGTGCAGTTCTCGAGCGCGGCGCGGGCCTCGTCGATGTTCGAGGCCAGGTTGAGCGACGCGACGAAGTTCAGGTCGGTGGTCATCTCGTTGCCGGTCCAGCGGAGCGAGACCGCCTTGCCGGCCGCAGCGTCGTACGACAGCACGGGGCCGTGGTGCGGCACGACCCTCAGCGTCGCCGGGGTCGGCTCCAGCACGCCCGTCGAGGCGTTGGCCACCTCGAAGCTGTGCTCGACCTCGATGAAGGGCACCGGCTCACCCTCGAAGACGACACCGCCGCCGTCCGGGGTCAGCGTCTCGAGGTAGGCGTCGGCCTGGTCGTAGTAGGTCGTCGTCGCGCCCCAGGCGATGTCCTCGTTCTGCCCGATCAGCACCGCCGGGAGCCCGGCGAAGGTCATGCCGCCGGCGTGCCAGCTCCCCGTT
The DNA here is from genome assembly GCA_044376025.1 of Bradymonadia bacterium. Lineage (GTDB taxonomy): Bacteria > Myxococcota_A > Bradymonadia > REDH01 > REDH01 > JBILLP01. The sequence continues at coordinate 3,254 of JBILLP010000343.1, read as the reverse complement.
CCGTTGGTCTTGGCGTCGATGACCGCCACGTACCAGATCGCCGGGTTCGACAGCGTCAGGTGCGGGTCGTTGGCGAGCAGCGCGTTGCCCGATGCCGACTTGTCGGGCCCGATCACCCAGTTGTTTGAGCCATCGATGGTCTCGCGCATCGAGACCGGCAGGTGGTTCGGGTCACGCATCGCGGCGCGCATCACGCCGGTCCAGCTCCCGTACGAGAGCCCCGGCGCAAACGAGGGGAGCCCCACGGTACCGCCACGCCGCGCCTCGTACCCCGCATCGACGACCGTGCGGTCGAGGCTCCACGGGCCCACCAGCTCATAGGCCAGGTCGCGACCCAGCCCCGCGATCAGGTTCGACACCGCAAGGTCGTCCTCGCCCGAGTTCGTCAGGTTGTCGACCAGCGCCACCACCGAGGCCACCGAGTCGCTCGGCTGCCAGTCGGGGATGTTCTCCTCGCGGATCAGCGCAAAGCCGTACTCCTCAGAAAGCGCCGCACCGTTGCGGCCCGCCCGCATGTCGGCGAGCCACGCATTGACGCCGCGGGCATAGGCCTCGAGCAGCTCCAGCGTCTTCTCGTCGGCATACTCGAGCATCGCCTGCTCGAGGTAGCGCCCGTCACGGGTCAAGAAGAGCCCGCGGTAGCGGGTGTCGGTCGACAGCGCGGCCGCCCCGACAAGCTGCGAGATCCGGCCCGTCGTCAGCCGGCGGCGCAGGTCCATCTGCTCGAAGCGGTCCCGGGCATGGAAATAGCCGAGCGTCGCGGCGCAGTCGGCATCGGTCGCACAGTCGAGGTGCAGCACGCCCTTGTCGTCGAAGTGCGCCTTGGCCTCGCGCGTGAGGCCCGGGATCGAGATGCCGTCGGGCAGCGTCGTGTCGTCTGCGGTGTCGCCAACGGTGTCAGCGCCCGTGTCGTCTGCGGCGTCGCCGCCCGTGTCGCCACTGCCGGTCTCCTCGCCCGAGGTGTCGGCGGGCTGATCGTCGGCTCCTCCGTCGTCACAGGCGGCGAAGCCGAGCAGGGCGACGAGCGGGAGCGTCGAGCGTCGAAGGACCATGCGCATGGGAGGATCCGTGGGTGGGCGTCCGAAGGATGCGGCGACCGGCCGGCGGGTGTGCCGAGCCCGGAGCAGGCCCGTGACTCTGGCCGAATCGCGGTCAGGCGACAAGGGGTGCCACCGCGGCGAAGGTCGCCCTCAGCCACCGGTGCGACGGCTCGTGGTGCGTCCGCTCGTGCCACACCAGCGCCGTCGAGAAGCCCGGCAGCGGCAGGGGCGGGTCGAGCACCTTCAGCGCGTACGTCCGGGCAAAGGTACGCGCGACCCGCTCCGCTACCGTCAGCACCAGGTCGCTCTGCGCCACGATGCTCGGCGCCACCAGGAAGTGCGGCACCGTCATCGCGATCCGCCTCGAGAGCCCGCGCGCATCGAGCTCCTGGTCGATCACGCCGGTGGTCGTGCCGCGCGGCGCGACCAGCAGGTGTGAGAGCCGCACGTAGGTGTCGAGGTCGATGCGGTCGCCCGGCACCGCCGGGTGGCCAACCCTGACAAGGCTCTTGAAGCGCTCCGACAGCAGCACCTGCCGGTAGAGCCGCTCAGGCAGCCTCGACACGTTGCCGACCACGAGCGCCAGGTCGGCCTCGCCGGAGTCGAGGGGCGAGAAGCAGGCCTCCTCGCCGAGCGACCTCACGAAGAAGTCGAGGCCGGGCGCCTCGGTCTGCGCGCGGGAGAAGAAGGCCGGCAGCAGCGCGAAGGCTGCGTAGTCGGTCGCCAGCAGGTTGAAGACGGCGCGCGCCGTCGCGGGCTCAAAGGCCTCTGCCCGCGCCAGAACCCTCTCGATGCCGGCCAGCGCGTCGCGCAGTGGCTCCGCAAGCGACTCCGCCCGTGGCGTGGCAACCATTCCGCGGCCCGAGCGCACCAGGATGGGGTCACCGAGCATCACCCTTAGCCTCGCGAGTGCGTTGCTCATCGCCGGCTGGCTCAGGCCCACACGCTGCGCCGCCCGCGACACGCTGCGCTCCTGCAGCAGTGCCTCGAAGGCCATGAGGAGGTTGACGTCGATGTTCGGAAGGCTGTGCGGGTTCGGGTTCACGGGGTCGCTTGCCTGCGGGGCGACCGGGTCGCCGAATGATTCACGCCACAGATACCAACTATCTGCATCATCCACCTTGCGAATACTCGGCTAGGCACCATTGTGTCGCCTCGTCAACCGCGGGCCTCGGCCCGGCCGCTGACCCCTCCCCCCAGGCGCCCATGTCATCGAAGCTCAAGCTGCTCGTCGCCGTGCTCGTCGGCTTCTTCGCTGGCGCCCCGGTCTGGGGTGTCGCCGGGTATGTGGTCAACGACCTCACCTCGAAGGTCAACCCGGCCAAAGAAGCCGTGATCAACAAGGCCGAGCAGGCCCAGCAGGACCTCGACGCCCTCTTCAAGCAGCTTGCAACCCAACCACCCGCCGGCCAGGGGGCCGGCAGCGGCCAACCCACGGCCAAGTAGCACCCGCAAGGAGTCCGAACCCATGAAGAAGTCCCTCATCTCAAGCGCCCTCTCCGTGCTCCTCTCGACGATCGCGGTCGGGGCCCACGCCACTGACTTCAACGTCCTGACCAACAGCCTCAGCACGGCGACCTTCACGTCGGAGGCGCTCCTCGAGACGGTCACCGGCACCTCGACCGCGGTGACGGGCACGATCACCACCGACCTCAACGACGCGTCGAAGACGACCGGAAGCATCTCCTTCCCGGTCACGTCGCTCTCGACGGGCATCGACATGCGCGACGAGCACCTGCACTCCGCGCAGTGGCTCAACGCCGCGGAGTTCCCGAACATCACCTTCGCGATCAAGAGCCTCAACGTCACGAGCGCCAACAAGAAGTTCGCGCACGGCGCGGCGGTCGACGCGCAGGTCACCGGTGACATCACGATCCACGGCGTCACCAAGTCGGTGACGGTGCCGGTCCGCGCCACCTACTACGAGATCACCAACCCGCAGATCGCCGGCACGGCCTACCTCGACGGCAACGTGCTCCGCATCGAGACCAGCTTCAAGATCAACGCCTCGGACTTCGGCATCTCGATCCCGGAGCCGCTGCGCACGAAGGTCTCGAACGAGCTGTCCCTGACGGTCCGCGTCACCGCCAAGCAGGGCTGATCGAGGCGTCGGCTGCCGCGGGTGCGGCGAGCGGCGGAGTCACCCGTCGAGGCTGATCACCCGCGGCTCGAGCGGCCCGGCGATGTCGTCGGTGGCCGGCACGAGCGTCGTGA
>JBILLP010000342.1:0-4402 GCA_044376025.1 Bradymonadia bacterium | reverse complement strand
CGTCTCCTTCATCCTCAAGGGCTTGGCACTCGCCGGCGCCCACCTCGAGGACACCCCGCGCGTCATCCCGCCCAGCGAGCTCGCCCGCATCTTCCGCGACCAGGTCAAGAACCTCTGCGACGATGCCGCCATGCAGCTCTCACACCACGAGCTCTCGGTGCTCGACGCCTGGATCCTCGGCACCCCGATCGATGGCGGCGGCGACCCCGCCCTCGCCATCTGACCAACGCCAACCCCGAACCCGACCCAGCCCTACCTGAACGGGTCGGCCGGCGAGTGCGTGTCCGCGCCAAACGCCTCGCCAATCCCCTCGTTCATGCCCGCCGCCGTCGACGACATCGGCGACCGGTCGGCACGCAGCCGCGCTGACTCCGCCGCCGCCGGCGTCAGCGTCGCCGCCAACAGCTCCGACAACGGCGCCGCCGCCTCCCGCGGCAACGCCTCCGCCAACACCCCCGGCACACCGCGGCCCATCCACCGCAGCGCCGTCACCCACCACCTCGGCAGGTCTCCCTCGCCCGGCGCGTCAAAGCCCAGCCACTCCCCGCCACCCCAGATCCGCTCGACCCGCGCCGCCACATCGCGCTCCGCACCCATCCGCAACAGCCGGTCCCACGGCGGCGACCCCGCACACCCGAGCAGCGGGGCCACCAGCACCTCATCGTCCGAACCCCCCGTCCACCCCGGCTCGATCCCCGCCTCTCGGCAAAGCCGCTCGCGCAACGCGGCCTCGACCCCCACGCCCACCTCACCCCCCCCGGGCAGCGCCGCGTCGACCCAGGCCATCACCTCGCGCCACTGCACCGGCTCACCCTCGCGCGGCACCACCGACAGCAGCCGCTCCTGCGACGGCGACGGCAGGCGGGCGACCACCGCCGCCAGCCGCTCGACCGGCACCGCCCACGACACCGGCCCAAGCAGCGCCCGGCACATCGCCTCGTCGTCGAGCATCGCACGGTCGACCCGGAGCAGCCGCCAGCCCGGCTCCAGGGCGGGCACCGGCAGCGCCGCGTCGACGTCGTCGAGCAGCCACAGGACGACCCCGCCCCCCGGCTCCGCAGACGTGGACGTGGACGTGGACAGGGGGGCGCGGGCGAGGGCGGCGCGCAACCGCGCGGCGACCGAGCTCGGCGCCCCCCCGCCCGGCAGCCCGGGGCCGGCCGCGGCGTCGAGCGCCTGGAGCGCCCGGCGCCGGGCAAGGCTCCAGGGCAGGTCCTGCCAGGGTGCCTCGACCGGGAGGGCGGCGAGCAGGGCGTCAAGCCAGGCCCGGGCGTCGGTCGGGGGCCAGAGGCCCGGGTCGGCGGAGGCCGGGGCGCCGGCGAGCGCGAGCCCGGCGCGCAACCGCGCGCCGTCGCGAGCGCGTGGCTCGGCGCCCCGGCCCGCCCAGGAGGCGTCGCAGGGGGCGGGCTCCGGGGCCGCGAGCGCGCAGAGCCGGGAGAGGTCGACGGCGAGGGTGCCGCCGCGCTCGACGGCGACGCCGAGCGGCTCGAGGATGCGGCACCAGCGGGCGCGCTGGCGGGGGTCGAGGTCGTGGGGCCAGGCGCGGTCGAAGGCGGCGAGGGCGTCGCGCTCGTGGGGTGTGAGTGCGCCCGGGGTGGCGTCGCGGGTGGCGATGCGGTGCCGGGTGAGGTCGTCGAGGGCGGCCTCGAAGGCGGTGGCGCAGGCGTCGACCAACCGGTCGGCGGCCTGCGCGAGCCCGGGTGTCAGGGGCGGGATGCGGCGGGGGGGTGGCGGGGCCGTGGTCATGTGGGCGGGGGCGCGGCGGGGACTGGCGCAGATGTCTATGCGGTCAGGGCGCCACAAGCGAGACTGGACTTTGCGGCCGTTTCGCGTACCCTAGCCGTTGGCCATGCGGTGGGTGCCGGACGCCTTCCGGTGTCCCCGGGGCCGGCGACGCCGACACGCCCATCGCGTCACGGAAGGCATGATTCGACTCACCGTCATCAGCGGCCCCGACGCCGGCAAGAAGGCGTCCTACCGGGCCCGGCAGGTCACCATCGGGCGCGGCCCGAACAACGACTTCGCCCTGCGCGACGGGCTCGTCAGCCAGAACCACGGTGAGATCTGGCTCGACACCGACCACCATGTCTACCGCGACCTCAAGAGCCGGCACGGCACGCTGCTCCGGCTCGGCGACAGCACCGTCAACCTGCACGACCGCAACGAGGCGGCAGAGGTCAGCATCCCCGAGCAGGTCCACCTGATCGTCGGCGAGACGCTCATCCACGTCGAGGCGCGCGTCGATGAGAGGTCCGACGTCTCCTCCGGCATCTCCGACCTGCTCGACGGCCACTCCCACCCCGACCAATCCCACCCGGGCGGCGCAGAGCGTGTCGTCAAGCGCGCGACCGAGAGCCTCGACGCCGTCACCAAGCGGCTGATCACCCGGGACCCGCGGCTCGTCTCGATCTTCAAGCTCTCGCGCAGCCTCAACACCGTCACCGAGCTCGACGAGATCCTGCAGCTGATCGTCGACACGACGTTCGAGGCCTTCCCGGCGGCCAACTTCTTCGCGATCAGCGTGCCGACCGAGACCGCCAACCCCGAGGAGCTCATGAAGCCCATGCTGCTCCGCGAGCGCGGCAAGGGCGAGCTGTCCCGCGGGGAGACGCTGCTGTCGCAGTCGCTGCTCCGGCAGGTCTACGAGTCGCAGGAGTCAGTGCTGTTCGTCCGCGACGCGACCGGCATCCAGCCGACCGAGTCGATGATCAACGCCCGCATCACCGCCTGCATGGCCGCACCCCTCGTCGGCCAGCGCAAGCTGCTCGGCGTCATGCAGGCCGACACCCGCGGCATGGGCGGGCTCTTCGGTCCCGACGACCTCGACCTCTTCACGGTGCTGGCCTCGTACACCGCCTTCGCCATCGAGCGCGTCAACCTCACCCGCAACATCTACGAGATGTTCGAGGGTGTCGTGAAGCTCTCGGTCCGCGCCATCGACGCCCGTGACCCGACCACCTCGGGGCACTCCGAACGCGTCGCCGACTACACGCTCCGCCTCGCCAAGCTCGCCAACCGCACCGCGACCGGCCGTTTTCGCGACGTCACCTTCTCGCGCGAGGAGCTCACCGAGCTCCGCTACGCGGCGCTGCTGCATGACTTCGGCAAGATCGGCGTCCGCGAGAGCGTGCTGACCAAGGGCTCGCGCCTGCGCGAGGAGCACCTCGCCGTCGTGCGCGAACGCTTCGAGACCGCCCGGTCGAACGCACACGCCGACGCCTTCAGGCTCGCCCTCGATCGCGGCGCCCAGCTCGAGTGGAGCATCGAGGCCGTGCGCGACTTCGCCTCCCGCGTGGCGCGCAAGCGGGTCGAGGAGCTCAACGAGGCCGAGCAGGTCCTCCTCGACAACCAGTACGGGAGGCGGCTCGCCGAACCCATCGTCCAGCGCATCCGGCGCATCGGCGAGATGACCTTCAGCGACTCGACCGGCCGCGTCCGGCAGCTCCTCTCCGCCGGCGAGCTCGAGGACATGCTCATCCCCCAGGGAACCCTCAACCGGAGCGAGTGGATCGACATGCGCTCCCACGCGCGCCGCTCCCGCGAGTTCCTCTGCCAGATCCCCTGGAGCGACGACCTCGCCCAGATCCCCAACATCGCCGGCTGGCACCACGAGAAGCTTGACGGCTCCGGCTACCCCGATGGCATCGCCGGCGACGCGATCCCGGTCCAGGTCCGCATCCTGACCATCTCGGACATCTTCGACGCCATGACCGCCGCCGACCGGCCGTACCGCAAGGCCGCCAGCGTGGAGCGCGCCATGCAGGTCCTCGTCGATGAGGCCCATTCCGGACTGCTCGACTCCGACCTCGTCAGCCTCTTCGGCGAGGGCGTGGTGCCCCAGCTTGTCCGCGAGGGCCGGCTGCCAGAGGGATGACTCCGCCCCGGCTCCGCACGCCCCTGCGGCTGCTCCTCGCTGGCCTCTGCCTCGGGGACCTCGGCTGCTCGGGCCCGCACCCGCGGGAGCTCGATGCCGCCAACCAGGCCATCGACAAGGTCGACGCGGCCGGCCGCTCCCTCGCCTTCGCCGTCCAACGGCTCCCGCGGCGCGACCTCAACCCCGACGACGTCACCGAGGTCCGCGACCTCGTGGCCGGCTACCTCCGCGACGCAGAGCGGGTCAACGCCGCGCTCCGGGCCCTCGGGCAGGCCGTGCCCGACCTCTCCCCCCACCTCGACTCGACCTTCAGGCCCGCCGCCGAGCTCGCCGCGATCCAGTGCCAGGAGTCGATCGACCTGCTCTCGGGCGCCGCCTCGTCGTCTGACGACCTCGCGCGGGGCATTGCCCGCTGCGCCGCCTGTGTCGAGAAGTACTCTGCCGCCGTGTCTGCCTTCTCTGCAGAGGTCGGGCGATGGATGCACTGACCCGTTCCCCCATGGCCCCGGCATGAAGAACCTCCTCGAC
>JBILLP010000341.1:0-4405 GCA_044376025.1 Bradymonadia bacterium | reverse complement strand
TTCGATCTGGGCCTTCATCTGCTTGATATTCTCGTAGGTCCACGCCCCTGGATGCACGTTCCGGTCGATCGCCGCGTTCTCCGCCGGCAGGCCAAACGCGTCCCACCCCATCGGGTGCAGCACGTTGAACCCCCTCATCCGCTTGTACCGCGCCAGGATGTCCGTCGCGGTGTAGCCCTCCGGGTGGCCCACATGCAGGCCCGCACCCGACGGGTAGGGGAACATGTCGAGCACGTAGAACTTCGGCCGGCTGAAGTCGTCCGGCGTCCTGAAGGTCTTGTGGGCCTCCCAGAACGACTGCCACTTCGGCTCGATCACGTCTGGACGATACTCCGCCATGTCCGCTCCACGCCTTGCGCCGGACCAACTGCCGGGCCGCGGCGTCGTAGCAGACGGCAACCACGTTTCAACCGAGCCTCCGACCCCCGGAGTTGACGGCATGCGTCATGCACACTGGAGACTCCCGCGCGACAAGGCTACGACGCCCCTCGTTCCTGCCGCCCCGAGACTGCCATGCGCCTCGTCGCCCCGATCGCCCTCGCAACCCTCTGCGCCTGCGCCGCGGCAAGGCCACCCGCCGGCTTTGCCGACGCCCCGGCCGACCTCGGCCAGCCTGACGAGGCGCGGCGCGAACAGAACCGCCTCGACGTCGAGCAGCTCATGCAGCGCGCCCGGCAGCTCGAGGCAGCCCGCAAGCCCGTCGACTCCGCCCCCGCGACCGCGACACCGACCCCGGACCGCTCACCGCTGATCGACGACCTTGGGCCCGGACGCATCGCCCGGACTACCGTGCTTGCCTTTCATGCGCTCGGCCCGGGCTACCTGCTCCGCTCCCTTGAACTCGAACCGAGCCGGCAGGGGTCGGGCGTCGCCGGCTTCCGCATCGTGTCGATCCGCGACGGCGCCGCCTTCTTGACCGCAGCTGGGCTCCAGGCCGGTGACGTCATCCGCCGGGTCAACGGGCGCGAGGTCTCCGAACCCGACGGCTTCTTCCAGGCCTGGAACGCGCTGCCGGTCGCCACCGCCATCGACCTCGAGCTGACCCGGGGCTCGCGGCCGCTCTCGCTCCGGTGGCAGATCGTCGATGTCACCGCAGATGCGCCCCCGGTTCCGACCCCCGGCACCGGCTCCCCGCCCTGATGTCCTCTGCTCGGCCCACGCTCGACGAGCCGCTGGCCCGTCGCGCCGGCATCGCCCTCGCGGTCGCCGGCCTGCTCCTGCAGTCTGCGGCCGTCACCGCGATCTCGGTGCTGTCTGGCGGCGACCGCGTCGTGGGCATCGTGCTCTGGCTGGTCACCTTCGCCGTGGCGGTCGACTGCCTCCGCGGGGCCAACCCGCTCCCGCGCATCGCCATCCTGCCGACGACCTCGGTCGCCGCCTGCCTCGTCGCCCTCGAGAACGCGCCTCCGCCGCTGGTTGCGCTCGTCTCGATGACGCTCTCCGCCAACATCGTGGCGCTCGTCGTGCTGACACTCCGGGCGCCCGGGCAGCCGACGGCCGGCGTCTCCCGCATCTCCCTGGCTGGCGCGCCCCCCGGCCCGAAACGCAATCCGACCTTCGCCCTGTACGCGATGTCGATCGTCCTCGGCACCGCGTTCGGGCTGTCGGGCGGCGGCTCGATGGGCGCCGTCCAGATCGGGGCACTCTCGCTCTGCCTCGCGCTCGCCTGGTTCCACGAGTCGCTCCTCCCCACCGTCGACGCCGGCTTTGACCTCCGCGCAGCGCCGGCATCGCCGGTCCGAGCCGCCACCACCGCCTTCGTCGCGGGCAGCGCCGTGACCACCGCGCTGGCATTCTACCTGCGCGCCACCTAGGCTCCCGCCCGATGACGGCTCCCATCGCCACCACGCTTGCCGCCCTCGCCGGACTGCTCTCCCTGGTCATCTCAGGCCTCGGCGCGGCGCTGCTCCTCAGCGCCGACTACGTCGGCGCGACGCTCGCGCTCACCGCCGGCCTGCTCATGCTGCGCTCGGCGCGCATCCTCTTCGTCGGCACCACACGGGGAGAGGTCGACGTCTGATGCGGCGCTGGCTCCCGATCCTCCTCGCGCTCGCTGCCTGCGGGTCGACCGAGACCCCACAGGCCCCCGAGGAGGCGGCCGCCATAGGGGCCGTCGTCGCGCGCGTGCTCGGAACATCCATCGCGCCCGACCGGGTCGTTGCGCACGTCGGGGACCGCACGATCACCGCCGCCGACGTCGCGGTCTACCTCGACTTCTTCGAGACACTGACCACCGAACAGGCCGTCGCCGACCTCGTCGACATCGAGGTCGCACGCGCCGCCAACGTCACGGACCCGCCCATCCAGCTCGATGTCGCCCGGCTCGATGCCCGGCAGCGGGGCAGGGCGTACGCCTACCTGCGCCACACCACATGGGAGGGCTCCGGGCTCGACGACGTCGACCCCACCGAGCTGCAGAAGGCCCTCGACGAGCCGGCCTACTCCGTCTTCTACGGCATCCCCGAGCTCACCCGGGCCTCTCACATCCTCGTTCGGAACAGCCTGCCCGAGGGGGCCGCCAAGACGCCCGCGGCAGAGGCCGCCATGCTTGAGGCCGCGCGGGGTGAGGCGCGGCAGATCCTCGACGAGCTGCGAGCCGGCCCCCAGCCGGTCACGCTCGCACGGCTCAACGAGGCCTTCGACCAGCACAACCGCGACCGCGCGACCGGGGCCCCGCTGCTGCACCGCGACAAGGGGCTCGTCTTCCCCCGGCGCTTCTCCGGCGAGGTGCGTTGGGACGACGGCATCACCTCGGTGATCCAGCCCTTCGCCGATGCCGCCTTCGAGGCGCCCGTCGGCTCGCTTGCCGGGCCGGTCGAGACCGAGTTCGGCGTCCACGTCATCCTCGTCGAGGCCCGCTACCCAGCCCAGCAGCCCCCCGAGGCGCAGAGGCGTGAGGCTGTTCGCCGCTTCCTGCTGCTGCGCGACCGGCAGATCCGCCTCAAGGACGCCCTCGCTGAGCTGACCCGCCAGGCCGGCGTCACCTACCACCCCGACAACATCGCCAAGCTGTCGCAGGGGGGCCTCGACCGCATCAAGGACGAGACCGCCAACCGGGCACGCCCCCACTGACCCGACGGTCTACGGGAGCCCGTGGCCAGGCCCGAGCACCTTCGGCAGGTAGGTGCTATAGTTGAACCGCGGCGAGTGCTCATGGTTGTGGCACTCCACGCACACCGACTCGGGGACCTTTCGCTGGGTTCCTCCCGGCACGTTGACCAGGGTCGGGTTCGCCACGTGCAGGCTGCCGGGGCCGTGGCACTGCTCGCACTGCACATTCTCGAGTCCGCGCAGGTTCCCCAGAACACTGCCGCCCGGCTTGCGGTACCCGGTCACGTGGCAGCCGATGCAGCTCCGGTCGAACGCCTTGCCCCGCATCTGCAGCGTCTCGATCGCGTGGGCGTGCTGCATCGTCCGCCACATCTTCGTCTCCTCGACGTGGCACTTCGAGCACTCCGCAACGCCGACAAACGCCGCCGCCCCCTCGGCGACCGGCGGGATCTCCTCGACCTTCGCCAGGTTGATGGCCTGCAGGGCCTCATTGTAGGCGCGCATCGCCTCGGTCACCGTCGCGGAGACAGGGTATCCGGGCTTCATCGCGACCGGCTCGAAGTAGAAGCCCCTCTGGTCCGGCGCGAACGACGCGCCACCACCCGGCACAATCGCCTCCCGCTCCGCCCGGTAGGTCGCCGCCCGGGCCCGCAGCGTCGTCACGATCGGCGGCACCTCGCCCGAACCCCCTGGCAACTGGGCAAGCTGCGCCTCGACCCCCGCGATCAGGCGGTCGAGCCGCGCAGCCTCCTCATTGCTGCCGCGGCGCGCGTTCACCCACGGCCCCGTCGCGCCTGCCGGCGACACGAGCTTGAGCCGTCCCACCATGCGCCCCTGGTCGTATGCCTCGAGCGTGCTCGCACCGCCGATGCGCTCGACCTCGTCGGTGTTGCGCGGATCGTGGCCCACCACGACAAAGTCGACCCCGGACAGCTCGGCCAGCTGTGTCCGGGCCGCCACGATGTCACCCGCAAAGAGCAGCACCGTCACCGTCGGCCGCTCCGTTGGCCCGAGCTTTGCCAGTTCAGAAACCACCGCGGCGACCGGGCCCCGTGGGGGCTCGACGGTCAACCCCGGTGTCAGCGAGAGGGCGTCCGGGGAGGCCGCCCCGATCAGCGCCACCCGCTCACTGCCCACGGGCAGGATCACGTGCGATGGCCCGAGCGGTGCGCCCCCGGCCAGCTTCACGTTGGCGCCGAGCACGTCGATGCCGGCCTGCGCCATCTTCTCGAGGTAGAAGTCAACGCCATTGGCCACGTCGCGAGGCCCGAGCACCGTCGCCGCGACGCCCATCTCCCTCGCCGCGGCGATCAGCACCTCCGCCTTGCGGATCTCCTGCTCCCGTGCTGCGGGA
>JBILLP010000340.1:0-4414 GCA_044376025.1 Bradymonadia bacterium | reverse complement strand
ATCGTGCGTTCGTCGTCAGGGCCGAGCGCGATGCCGCGCGCTCGCAGGTCATCCATGGAGGCGTACTCCCGAAGGAAGTTCGCCGCGTCAACGACCGTGACCATCGTGTCGAGCTTGGCCACGTCGGCGAGGCTGGAACCGTGCTCATCGCGGAAGGAGAATGTCGCGGCGACCGGCATCGGTTCGCCGATTCCTGTCGACTCGATGAGCAGGCTGTCGAAGCGCCCCTCTGCTGCGAGTCGCTTGACCTCGACGAGGAGGTCCTCGCGCAACGTGCAGCAGATGCAGCCGTTCGACATCTCGACGAGCTTCTCCTCGGTCCGACCGAGCGCGGCCCCGCCCATCTTTACGAGCTGGGCGTCGATGTTGACCTCGCTCATGTCGTTGACGATGACCGCGACGCGTCGCCCCTCGCGGTTCGCGAGCACGTGATTCAAGAGGGTAGTTTTCCCGGCGCCGAGAAAGCCGCTGAGCACAGTCACGGGCAATTGTTGCTGCATGAAGCCTCCATCCGATTCGATCCTCCATCCGATTCGATGGCGCATCTATATCATACATGCAACTCGGTTGCAACTTGCGCAGCGACCGAGTACCGTGCGCAGCCTCTGAGGAGCTCCCCATGCGCGACGTCATCCAACTCGTCTCTACTGCCGGAACCGGATTCGCCTACGTCACCACGAAGAACAAGCGAACGATGCAAGGCAAGCTCGAGATCAAGAAGTACGACCCCATCGCGCGCAAGCACGTCGTCTTCGTCGAGAAGAAGATCTCGAAGGGTTGACCGATGGACGCGCCCATCTTCTTCCCGTTTTCGCAGCTGGGGCGTCCACCAGCGCTCGGTCCGCGACGCCGCGCCATCGATCCCACTGTCGCGCGCACGCTCGACTAATGGTTCCGGAACGCCCTGCACGAACCCGCGGAGCAGTCCATCGAGCTGCTCGAGTGGGTGTCAATGGATTCCCGCGCCGTGCCGCACACCGTGTGCGTCCTCGTGGGGACCGGTCGCGCCCGTCGTCGCTTCGTGATCGAAAAGGCCTCTGAACGCATCACCCTTGCCGACGTGCGCGCCGCGCTTGCTTCGCAGAGGCTACCCGCGGACGCACGCTACGCAGCGCCCGCGTAGCTGGACCTCTGCAACTTGGTTGCGAATGGCCTCGCCACGCAGCGCGACGGCGCTCTCTGGCAGACACGCGACGTCGCCACAGTCGTTGCAGACGAAGTGCGGGTGGGCGCCATGATCGGTGGACTTCATGTTCGGCAGTGCGAAGCGCCACACGTTGTCGCCGAGCTGTGTCTTGATGAGCAACCCGGCCTCGGTCAGCGAGAGCAGGTTGCGGTAGATCGTCGCCCGGTCGAGGCCGACCCCCGCGAGTCGCTCCGTCAGCTCCGGGTGGCTTGCCGGGAGCCGCAGCTTGGCGAGCTCGCGCAGGATCACCATCCGCTGCTCCGTCACGCGGATGCCCTTGCCGACCAAGAGCTGCCGAAGGTCGTCATCGCGAAGGAGCCGAGTCTTGCTTGACATTTGGGCCATAGTTTCCTGCTTCCATCACGCCGCCGCAAGGAGGCGTTCGCCCGCGGCGCGCGCGCCAGCGATGTTTCTGGCCGTGGGCCCGAGCTCGAGCTCCGCCAGCGGGCCCGTCACGAAGAGCCCGCTCGCCCACTCGAGGCGACGCGAGACAATCGGGTAACCGCAGTCCGCGCAGGGAAGCCCAAGCCGGTCGATCGCCTCCTCCCCGAGCAGCGCGCCTCCAGGACGATGGCCCTCGAACCCAGTTGCGAGCACCACGCGGTCCACCTCGATGAGGTGCGGCGCGCGGTCCAGCCGAAGTCGCACGCCAGCCGGGGTTGCGTCGGCGAAGACAGGCTCGGCCTCGAGCCACTTCGCGCGGGCACACCGGAGCTCGCGACGCAGGTCGCTTGCGATTTCAGGCGGCATCGAGCCGCGATGGCGGGCTGCAGCGATGAGTCGCCGCCGTTCGCGCGGGTCGCGCGTACGCGAGAAGCCGGACATGGCCTTCGGCCCGAGCCACTCTGGATCGCTGTCGAACCGGTGGACGCGCGGGGCGTGACGGGCGACGACCGTCACCTCGGTGCCCGACGCCGCGAGCGCGCAAGCGAGCTGCGCTGCGGAGATGCCGCCGCCCACGATCGCGACCGAGCGCGCCGCGGCGGCCGTTTCGCGGCTGAAGGTCGCCGAGAAGATGTGCTCGACACGCGCGTCGCCCTCGAACGGCCGCGCCCACGACGGCACGCACAGCTGCTCTCCGAGCCCGAGGGCCAGGACGACGCGCCGCGCGTCAAGCGCGCCTTGGTCCGTTTCGACGCGGTAGCCCTCCCCAAGGCGCGCAATCGTCGTGGCCCGGCACCGCTCTCGCAGCGAACCCAACCCATGCTCGCGCACGACGTGCTCGGTGTGCGCGCGGAAGAACTCGAGTCCAGGGCGGTCGTAGGGATAGACGAAGCGTGCGAGGCGCTTGCCGGCGCCCTTCTTGGCGAACCGCCGGAGGGCGTAGGGATGAAGATCGACGTGGTGGACGCCCGGCGAGCGGAGGTAGCGCATCCCTGTCGCGCCGGTCATGCGCCAGAACGTCTCGAGCGGATGCTCGTGCGGGTCGAGAACCCGCACGCGGTCCGCCGCCACGCCCGCGCGATTCACGAGCACGTGGGAGAGGTGCGTGCCGTGAACGCCGCCGCCGACGATGAGCCAATCGAGCAGCGTCGTCATCGGCGCTGCACCTCCCGAACAGGCGCGCCCAAGCGTACGGCCCTCATGCTGCGACCTCGTCGTCGGTCCACGCGGGGAACGGATCACGCAGCTTCCGCCAGCTCTTGGGCCCTGCCTCGAACTCTTTCTTCGTGAGGAGCGCCGTGTCGAGCTTTGCTCGCAGCGCCGCCTCGTCCAACTCCACGCCGATGAAGACCAGCTCTTGCCGTCGGTCGCCCCAAGGCTCCTGCCAGTCGCTCTGGATCTGGGTGCGCGCTTCGTCCTCCTCGGGCCACTCGTCTTTGGGCAACGCCGCGTACCACATCCCCGCGCCCTCGCAGCTCGCGGAGCCGCCGGCCTGAGACCAGAGCCCCGTCACGTCCATCCGCGAGGCCAGCCAGAAGAAGCCCTTCGAGCGGAGGACCCCATCCCAGGTCTCGGGATCCTGAAGGAGCCCCCAAAGGCGCTCCGGATGAAACGGCGTACGAGCACGGTAAACGAAGCTCGAGATGCCGTACTCGACGGTCTCCGGCACGTGCTCGCCGCGCAGCTCCTTGAGCCAGCCCGGAGCTTGCGCCGCCTTCTCGAAGTCGAAGAGGCCCGTTCCGAGCACCGCATCGAGCGGCACTCTTCCGTGTTCGGCGCGAACGATGCGCGCGTCCGGGTTGATGTGGTGCAGCATGCCTTCGAGGCGCTCTGCCTCCGCAGGCGACACCAGATCGAGCTTGGAGATCACGAGCACGTTGGCAAACTCGATCTGCTCGACCAGGAGGTCCGCGATGGCGCGCTCGTCGTCATCGCCAAGCGCGATCTTCCGCGCGCGGAGATCGTCCTCGCTCTGCCAGTCTGCGAGGAAGTTCTTCGCGTCGACGACCGTGACCATCGTATCGAGTCGGGCCACTTCCGAGAGGCTCTTGCCGGCCTCGTCCTCGAACGTGAAGGTCTCGGCCACTGGCAGCGGCTCCGAGATGCCGGTCGATTCGACGAGCAGGTAGTCGAACCGCCCCTCCGCGGCGAGCTTCCCGACCTCGATCAGCAGGTCCTCGCGGAGGGTGCAGCAGATGCAGCCGTTCTGCATCTCGACGAGCTTCTCATCGACCCGAGAGAGCGACGCGCCCCCGGCCTTCACGAGCTGGGCGTCGACATTTACCTCGCTCATGTCGTTGACGATGACCGCCACCTTGCGACCCTCGCGGTTGGCGAGAACGTGGTTGAGCAAGGTGGTCTTCCCCGCGCCAAGGAAGCCGGAGAGGACGGTGACGGGAAGCTTGCGCGAGGGCGTGAGCATGGCTCGTAGATACAACATAGTTGCAAGACCGTCAAGCTTCACGTAGGAACAGCAGCGAGATGACGAGCCACAGCCAGATCGACAGGGGCCTTTCGGTGGACATGCAACCGAGTTGCGCGTTGCCGCCGCGTCGGATAGCTTCGTTGCCCATGCGTATCAAGGTCCACGAGCACGGGCACGCGTGCGATTGCGCCGCGCACCGAGCCCCAAAAGCTACGGCGCCGAACGCCGGCATGTGGTCCGCCATTCTGCCCGTACTCGCCTGCGCGGTCTGCCCTGCGTGCCTGACAACGTACGCGAAGCTGTTCTCCGTGCTCGGCGTCGGCTTCGGGCTGAGCGAGTTTCACCACTTGGTGCTCCTCGTCGTCGCGATCAGCGCTTCCATCGGCGTGAGCTCCTGGCGCTCCTGGCGCACGCGGCGC
>JBILLP010000339.1:0-4424 GCA_044376025.1 Bradymonadia bacterium | reverse complement strand
AGGGCTCGACGAGCCCGAGCGCCGCGTCGGGGATCGCGTAGTCGTTGGCGGCGAGCCAGTCGAAGAGGGCCTCGGTGTCGGTGGCCTGGAGCACGGAGTAGTCGAAGGGGCCGACCTGCGCCTGCTGCACGACGGTGACGCCACTGCCGTCCTCGTCGCGCGTGTCGTCGGTGGTGCCGCCGGCCATGGGCGGGTAGAGCCGGTCGCAGTCGTCGTCGTAGGTCCAGTCGAGCTCGAAGCGGATGCCGGCGAGCTGCTGCATGCGGGTGAAGACTGCGGCCGACGAGATGCCGACCTCGGGCCGGCTCGGTGTCGGAACGATCCACGAGAAGTCCTCGGCGGCGCCCTGGTACTGGATCTGGACGTGTGCCTCGACCTGGTCACCCTCGACCGCAAAGAGGATCTGCTCGCCGGTCTGGTCGACCGGGACGGACTGGCAGAAGAAGCCGCCGCACGCCGCCGCGCGCGCCGGAAGCAGCGCCGCGGAGGCAGCACAGGCCAGCGCGACGAGGTGAACCGCAACGATGGCTGTCTTCATGGGAACCTCACCCGTGACCGCGGCTTCGAGGCCCGCGGCATGCTGCCGAACCGCCGACCACTCTACCGGTCACCGTGATCGCCGCAAGGCCGGCGTGCCACCGGGCCGGTCTCAGTCGAGGAACCTTGCGACCACCACGCTCGTCTCACCGGCGATGACCTCGGTATCGAGGGTCTGCCAGAACGAATCGCGGTCTGACCTGACGGTGACCTGGCGTGGCCCCTCCGCGGCGGTGGTGCGCGCGATCGAGATGCGCGCCGGCATCGTGCTCCAGGTGCGGGTGTCGGGCACGTCGGCGGCCTGCATCGCGCCCTGTGTGGCCAGGCCGAGCAGCCAGAAGATCTGTGTGGTGGCCCCGCCCTCGCCGCTATCGACCGCGCGGCCGATGCCCTGCACCACCTCGCGCGCGACGATCCGTGTGATCGCGCGGGTCACGGCGGCCCAGGCGATCGCCGACTCGTTCGACTCCCACTCGGCGATGGCAAAGTCCTCGACGTTGGCGACCTCGACGGTGCGCGCCATCGCGGCGCCGGGCGCCGCGAGGCTGAAGCTTGTCAGCCGGTTGCTGCCCCGCACGAGCCGGGGATAGTTGACCCAGGTCAGCAGGTCCTCCGCGGTGGCGCGTGCGTAGGCGGCCTCCTGGGCGTCTGACATCGGGTAGCGCGAGTCGCGCCTGAAGGCGTTGACGGCCAGCCCGATCGGCATGCGCTCGGCGACGCGGTAGGGAGGCAGGCCCGAGAGCACGATCGAGACGAGACGCCCTTCGCCCTGGCCGACCTCGGTCGCGCCCTTGGTTGCCGCGACGGCCTGCTGCACACGCTCGTTGTTGCGCAGCGTCGAGGACCGGCCGAGCCGCGCGATCGTGGCGTCGAGGTCGGCCGCGTCGCAGAGCTTGGCGGCATCGAGGTAGTAGCGGAGCGCGGCGTCGTTGCGCCCTGCGATCTCGTTGGCCAGGCCGATCAGGTAGTGGGCCGCGCCGATCATCGGGTGCTCGGCGAGCGGCGTGTTCTGGTAGTACGAGGTCATCACGTCGATGCGCCGCGACTCGACCAGGGCGCCCTGCACGTCGCCCACGGCGAGGTACGACGCCATCGCCGAGACGTTGACCATCAGCTTCTCGTAGATCGGGAGCTTGTAGAGGCCGGCGTCGTCGCTCCAGAAATACTCCGCCGCGGAGCTGGCGCCCTCGGGCGTGAGGTCGATGACCTCGATCATCGGGTCGACGGTGGTGAAGTCCTCGATCGCGCCGCGGTGGTTGCCGGCCGCCTGCCGGATCGAGGCGCGCTCGAGCAGCAGCAGCGGGAGGTCCTCGGGGTGGTCGGCGCCCTTGCCCGACGCCTTGGCGACAAGCTGGTCGATGCGCTCCGAGGCGGCGCTGATGCGGTTTCGCTCGATCGCCAGCCGCACCTCGTCGAAGCGGCCAGAGTAGCCGCTCGAGCAGCCGGTCAACACCGCGAGGGTGGCCAGCAGGGTTGGGAGCCAGGCCCCGAAGCGCATCTCGAGGCCCCGGGTTACTGAACGACCAGCGCCTTGGTGATCGCGGCCTGGTTCTGCCAGGTGATCGCGCCGGTTTCGACGTCGATCGCCTGCATGAACATGAAGTATTGCACGCGGCGCGCATCGTCGGTGCGTTCGGCGTTGTCGACGACGCGCCCGGTCAAGAAGTAGCGCACGCCGAGCTGGCGACCGACGGTGACGGCGCGGGCCTGGTCGAACTCCTGCCCCTGCTGGACGCGCAGCTCTGCGAGGATCTGGTCGCGCAGCGCCTGTGCGACCACGGTGAACTTGCCCGAGTTGACGAGCTGGGTCTCGACCATGCCGAGCAGCGCGTGGAGCTGCGGCTCGATGTGCTCGGTGGTCCAGTTCTCCATCTGCATGATCGCCGCGGTCGGCGGCGAGGCCTCGCCGGCGCGCAACCCGTTGTAGAAGGGCGAGCGGATGAAGGAGTCCATGTTCTCGCGCAGCGCCTGCTCGAGGTCGCGGCGGTCGAGCTTGGTGCTCATCGCGGGGTCGTCGAGGCCCGGCACGTCGGAGCCTCGCACAAAGGTCGGCTGCGGGTGGTGGCAGGCGGCCACAAGAGGCAGGGCAAGGGACACGATCCAGGGGTGACGCATGGGATGACCTTCTGCAGGGAGCGTGGGACGGACGGGCACAGGAGCCGACGTTGAGCCGCGACGATAGCGACGTTCGCGACAGAACGCACGGGGCTGACGGCACCGGCGGCCGAATCTTCAATGCTGCCGGCACCGGCCATTGACAGCGGTCGCGGACTCGCGCTTGCAGGCGGGGTACCCCGTACGGCCCTCGGACCCCGATGCCACCCACCCACCGCCCCGCCACCGCACTCGTCGCCCGCGCCGCCGCGCCCCGCGCACGGCAGGAGCCCGTGTCGCTGCCGATCCACCAGACGACCACCTTCGTCATCGACGAGGCGCTCGACGCGGCGATGGCGCGCGGCGACTACCGGAGCGAGTTCCTCTACACGCGCATGGGCAACCCCACCGTCAGGGCGCTCGAGGAGCGGCTCGCCCTGCTGCACGGCGCCGATGACGGGGTCGCGACCGCGTCGGGCATGGGTGCGCTGTCTGCGGCGCTGATCGGGCTGACCGCAGCGGGTGACGGCATCGTCGCGGCGCGGCAGCTCTACGGGGTGAGCGCGGCGCTGCTCACGCGCTACCTGGCCGACATGGGGCGCGAGGTCGCCTTTGCCGATGCCACCGACACCGGGGTGGTGCAGGCGGCGCTCGCGGGGCTGTCGAGGCCACGCTGGCTGCTCGTCGAGACGCTGTCGAACCCGCTGGTCGAGGTCGCGCCGCTGGCCGAGCTCGCCGATGCCGCGCACCGGGCCGGGGCACGGCTCATGGTCGACAACACCTTTGCCAACCCGCTCGGCTGTCGCCCGCTCTCGAGGGGCGCCGACCTCGTCATCGAGAGCCTGAGCAAGTCGATCTCGGGCCACAGCGACGTGCACGGCGGGCTCGTGGCCGGTTCGCGCACCGACGTCGAGCGCGCGTGGGATGCGATGGTGCACCTCGGGCCCTGCCTCGACCCGCACGCGGCGGCGCTCATCTGGCGCGGCCTCAAGACGCTCGATGTGCGCACGCGCGCAGCGACCGAGACCGCGTCACGGCTGGCGGGCGCGCTGTCGGGCCACCCCGCGGTCGAGGCGGTGCACCACCCCACGCTCGCGTCGGGGAGGGCGCGCTCCGTGGCCGACGCCACCCTCGATCTCGCGGGGTCGATGCTGTCGATCGTGGTGAAGGGCGGCGACACCCGGGCACTCGCGCTGCTGCAGGCGCTCGAGGTCGCCGTGCCCGCCACGTCGCTTGGGGGCGTCGAGACGCTCGTGAGCTGCCCGTTCAATACCTCGCACCGCTCCGCGGAGGCGCGCCAACGTGTCGGCCTGCGACCGGGCACGGTGCGCATCTCGGTGGGCCTCGAGGCCTACGACGACCTGTGGGCCGACTGGCAGCGGGCGCTCGACGCCACCGCGCCGCGGTGAACAGCAGGCAGAGCCCGGAGGCGCCATGAAACCGCGAGAACTCGAGAACCTGGGGATCGGCCGGAGCGCGATCCCGGCCGCGACCGCGGCCACCCGTGCGGCGGCGGCGGCCGGCCGCAAGAAGTCGGAGATCCGCGCCTGGATGCGCCGGCTTGTCGCCGAGCCCGCCGCCTTTGTCGCCGACCCGATCGGCGGCGAGCTGGCCAGGCTGCTGCTGCCCGAGGCCCCGCCGAGCGCGCCGATCCGCGACGAACCGGTACCGTGGCGCTCGTGGGGCATCGACCTCGAGGACGAGGCGGTCGCGCAGATGCGCAACGCGGCCCTGCTGCCGGTCTCGGTGCGGGGCGCGCTGATGCCCGACGCCCACGTCGGCTACGGGCTGCC
>JBILLP010000338.1:0-4429 GCA_044376025.1 Bradymonadia bacterium | reverse complement strand
GGCCGACCGTGTGGCCGACCGGGTACGCTCCATGCATTTCGTCGGTTTGCGCCGGTTGTTGCGTCGCGAGGCGACGAAGGCGCGGGGGGCGCCGTCGCCGCATCTCCGAGCGCCCCTCACCTCGATGGTGGCTGCTGCCTCACGGGCAACGTCCGGCGACGGAGCCCCTCACTCCCCGAACTGCGCCTGGCACTCCAGCGGACCGATCCCACAGTTGATCACCGACGTCAGGTCGGAGCCAGTCTCCGTCGAGATCGTCCGCTCGAACGGCTGCCCCACGAGGGCGCGACGGTACACCTCGACCGAGACCAGCGCCGTCATGCTGCTTACGTACCGGGCGATCAGCCCGGTGCTGTTCACGATGCCCGTGTTGCCCTCCGCGAAGGTCGGGTCGATCAGCTCGCAGAGGTCCTCGCCCCCGCCCGAGCTGTCGGCTGCCGGCAAGAAGGGCTTCGACAGGCTGTCTGACAGGTAGAACTGGTAGCCGCCCTGCATCTGAACCAGCCCCACCCAGAGCCCGTAGGTGGCGTTGAACCGCACAAACTGCTCGCCCGACGGCACCACTGGCTGCCCGGGCTGCGGCTGCGTGCCGTCGCTGCTGCGCTCGAACGACGATGCCTTCCACCCCTCGCAGGCGGCGCTGAGCGTCTCGCGAAGGTCTGACGAGGGATCGGCCACCGGATCGAGGCCGCACTCGTACCGCAGGCACGAGTCATACTGCGCACGCCCCGACTCCGCGCAGAACGACGCGTCGAACCCGTACGAGACCCCGAAGCCCTCGCACGCCCGTGCCACCGCGGCGCCGAGCTCGGCGCACCTCTGCGGGCAGTCCGGCGCCGCCGGCGTCAGCGTGCTGTCGATGCCGCCGGTGGCGATGCCCTGCTCAACGCCCTCACAGGTCGAGGCACACGACTCGAGCCGAGACGTCGCCGCGGTCATGCAGGCATCTGACGACATCTGCTGGCCGTCGAGGCAGGTCTGGGCCATCTCGTTCGCCATGACCCTGCAGGCCATGTAGCAGTCACTCGGGCCCTGCCCTGGTCCGGTGCCGCAGTCGCCCGAGCAGACGTCGGCCATCTCTGCCGGCGGCTGCACCAGCGTCTGGATGCAGTTCCCGAGCAGGCACTGGCGCCCGTCACCGCACTCCGCATCGGTGGCGCAGCTCGCCACACACACACCCTGTGTCGGCGCCGCGGTTCCGCAGAGCGCCGCGAGGTTCGCCACGCCCGCCGCGGGCAGGCACTGGGCAGCGGACCCGAGCGCAGAACAGTCGGTCTGCTCGCAGGGCAGCGTGCACACGCCGCAATTGCAGCTCAGCCCGCCGCAGTTGTCGTCGGATGTGCAGTACATGAGCCAGTTGGTGTTGCTGTCGAGCCGGCCGGGCCCCGAGTCGGGTGCCGCAGACTCTCCACACGCCCAGAGGAGCCCCGTCAGGGCGAGCAGTAGGTATCGAGCGAGGTGTCTCATGCTGCATCCCCTGACGAGGTGGTCGGTTCGTCGTGTGACGGGCCGGCGCCGGGTGCCGTGGCACACTCTGCGCCATCCTGCACGGTCTGTCCAAAGTAAAAGTAGACCTTGCGCTTCTGCGCCTCTGCGATCGGGTTGGCCCGGTTGTACTCCGCGACCTGCTCCCAGAGCCGGTTCACGTCGGTCCGCACGGTGCGGAGCAGCGCGTAGACCTCCTCTTCGTGCGGGTGGCCCGGGTAGACGTCGAAGCCGAGCGTGGCGCCGCCGACCACGTCGTGGGACCGCGACGAGCCGTTGCGCGACTGCAGCTTGGTCACGATCGCGCTGCAGACTGTCTGGTAGTGGTCGATGACCGCGCCGGCCCACCCGGTCGAGGCGCCCACCGGCACCGACATCGTCGACGTGCGGTAGAAGGCGTCGCCCGATGAGGCCTCGCTCGGCTTGACCGCGACCTCGACCCGCCCCGAGGCGACCAGGTCGTCGAGCACCTGCCGGAGCTCCTCGTGCTTGCGCCCGGTCGCCGTCGCGATCTCGTCGAAGCCGGCGCCCCGCCGCCGGTAGATGAAGACCCACACGATCGTCGCCAGCTCGTCGCGGTCCACCTCGCGCAGCGCCGCGCCCGACGACTCCGCCGGCAGCAGCTTGAAGGTCATCTGGTCGCCGCGCCCGCGCTTCTCGAGCACCCCGCTCTCGACCAGGTCGTTGAGCACCGCCGCGACGTTGTCCTCGCCATCGACCGCGAAGCGCTTCATCAGCTGCTGCCGCGTCGCCCTCGGATGCGTCTCGAGGTGGTCAAGCACCGCCTCCCACAGCGTACGGTGTGCGCTGGTCGAGCTCTCCGCCAGCCGCAGCACCTTCTTCTGGTAGGTCCGCAGGGCCATGCCGAACATGTCGGCGACCACCTTGCGGCCGACGCCCTGCTCCTCGATCGCCTTCGAGAGGTCCAGGAAGACCTGGTCGGCGACGTGCGACAGCGGCGCCCTGATCCCGGCCGCCGTCGACAGCCCGGCAATCAGCACCGTCGTCTGGTGCACGATTGCGTCGATCATCAGCTTTGCCAACATGGTCGCCTCTCACGCAGTGGTCCCGGTCGGGCTTGCCGACCGGGACGGATCGCTTTGCGGGGGGTCGACGCAGGCCTGCAGCGCCGCCGCCCCGCCTGTGGGGTATCAGTCGAGCTGGCCTGAGGCTCGGCACTCCAGCGGACCTGCGCCGCAGCGGATCACCGAGCTCTGGTAGGGGCCCCAGTCGATCGCCTCGGTACGCACGAACCGCTCACCGAAGGCCGACCTCACGAAGACCTCGCCGCGCACGAACGAGTAGTTGAAGCCGATCGAGCAGTCGGTGCAGCCGCCGCTCTGGATGTCGTCACCGTTCACGATCGTGAACTCAGGGTTCACCAGCTCGCAGAAGTCCTGGCCGTGGCCGCTCGAGTCGGTCGCCGGCAAGAAGGGGCCCTCTGCCGACTCCGACAAGAAGAAGCGGTAGCCCCCGTCGCCGCACGACGTCAGGCCGACCCACAGGCCGTAGCGCGCGTCGAACCGCTTGAACGAGTCGCCGGTGCAGTCCATCGCGTCGGCGTTCCAGTAGGTGGTGTCGATGGCGTCCGGCACGCGGTCGAGCACCGCGGGCTCCCAGCCCTCGCACTCCGCCGGGCCGGGCACCGGCTCCGCCGGCCCGGTCAGGCCCACGCCCACAGGGCAGTTCGCGAAGATCACCTCGGTGCCGTAGGTGCAGAACACCCCGCCCGGAGCGTACACCGCGTTGAGCTCGCAGTTGGCCAGCGCCTCCTCGCGCGAGATCCCGGCCGTCTCGATGAACGGCGCATTGTTGCAGAAGAAGCCGCGGTACAGGTTCTCTGCAGGCACCTCCGCCACCGGCTGATCGCCGCAGCCCGACACGCAGGAGTCGAGCTGTGCCTGGCCCGAGGCGAGGCAGAGCTCATCCTCGTAGCCGTAGCCCAGGCAGGCCTCGGCCACGCGGTTCGCGAAGTCACGGCAGTTCAGGTAGCAGGCGTCGGCGGTCGAACCGTCAGTCGAACCGTCGGTGGCGCCGTCGGTCGAACCGTCAGTCGAGCCATCGGTGGCGCCGTCGGTCGAACCGTCAGTCGAGCCATCGGTGGCGCCGTCGGTCGAACCGTCGGCCCGGCCCGAGCAGTTGTCGTAGACGACCTCGCCATCGATCGAGCAGCGGAGGCCGCCGAGCTGCGGGTTGTACTCGTCGGTCGACTGGCAGGTCAGCGCGGCGTCCTCGCGCGAGTCGAAGGTGCCGAAGAGCACCAGCTCGCCGGTGCAGAGGTAGCCGTAGTAGTAGGGATTCGTCGGGGCCTCCGTGGTCGGATCCTGCACCGCGGGCTCCTCGGCGGCGGGCTCCTCGGCGGCGGGCTCCTCGGCGGCGGGCTCCTCGGCGGCGGGCTCCTCGGCGGCGGGCGCGTCGCAGACCGACGAGCAGTCGGCGAAGATCGTGCGGGCCGCCTCGATGCAGCCCGGCTCGTCGCCGCCGGCCTCGATGCAGGCGCCGTAGGTGTCGAGGGCCGGCTCGAGGCAGCTGTCGGCACAGGTGCCGGCCACGTCGGCAGAGACCGCGCGGATCGCGGCCTTGAGCCCGGGGCTCGGCTCGGAGGCCTCGTCGGTCGTGCCGCAGGCGACGACGCCGAAGCCGAAGACGGCCATCAGGCCGGCGCGGGCGATCAGGGGGTGGGTGGGAGTTCTCATGGCGGGCATCCTTCTTCTTCGGGGCAGACCATCCTGCCGCCGATAAGTCCCAAGGTAGGGGGTGTCTTCGGCGCGTTGCAGATGTTGTTTTGTTCACCGGCATCTGCGAGGGCCGAACCGGGGGTTCGATGCCTCGACGCGCGGCAAAGGTGCGTCGCCGTCGAGTTGCCGGTCTCGCTTGCGCCGGCCGGACGGCGCTGCCACGCTCCGCGGCGGGGAGCCTGCGTCGCGCCCCGCCATTCCACGCG
>JBILLP010000337.1:0-4431 GCA_044376025.1 Bradymonadia bacterium | reverse complement strand
ACCTACCTCAACTGGTTCGGGGGCAAGCTCCCGGGCCGCGACGACCTCTTCTTCGCCACGATCGCGATGGAGCCGGAGTCGTTCCTGACGGTCTACGACGAGATTGTCATCGATGAGGCGGCCAAGACACGCCTGCTGGCGACGCGCAACGCCGCGATCGTCGGCGACCTGCTCGCCGGCCAGCTCGGCTGGAAGCCCGGCGACAAGGTGACGCTCGAGAGCCCGATCTTCGGCCCGCGTAGCAACGGCGAGCCGTGGACCTTCGAGATCGCCGGGCTCTACACGACGAGCTCCAAGGCGGTCGACCGGCAGACGCTCTACTTCAGGTGGGACTACCTCAACGACGGCGCCTCTGCCGCGATGAAGGACACCGCGGGCTGGATCGCCAGCCGCAGCGCCGACCCGTCGCGGACGCTCGAGGTCGCCGCCGGCATCGATCGCATGTTCGATGACCGCGACACACAGACCACCACGCAAGACGAGAAGAGCTTCTTCCAGAGCTTCATGGGCATGGTCAGCTCGGTGCTCGAGATCATGAGCGTGCTGTCCTATATCATCCTGCTCATCCTGGGGCTCATCCTGGCGAACGCCATCGGCATGAACGTGCGGGAGCGCACCAACGAGTTCGCCGCGATGAAGGCGATCGGGTTCCGTGGTGGAACGCTCGCGCGGCTGATCCTGGCGGAGTCGACGCTGGTCGCGGTGCTCGGTGCGCTGCCGGGGGTGCTGCTGTCATGGGTGATCGTCGACCTGATCCTGGGCGACTTCCTCGAGTACAACCTGGCGATGTTCTTCCCGGTCTTCAGGGTGCAGGGGGGCACCTACGCGCTCGCAGTCGTGGCGGCGGCGGTGATCGGGCTGCTCGCGGGCATCGTGCCGGCGATCAACGCGGCGAGGCTCAACGTGATCGAGAACCTGCGCCGTGTGGCATAAGGAGCCCCGATGATCCCCTACCTGTACAATGTGCGGAGCATCTGGGTCCGCCGTGTCACGGCGCTCGTGACCGTGGTGGGCATCGCGCTGGTCACCATGGTGCTCGCCTCGGCGCTGATGCTGTCCGAAGGCGCGTCGCGGGCGGTGAACGCCGGCGGGCAGCCCGATGTCGCGGTGGTGATGCGCGCCGGCTCGACCGGCGAGCTCGAGAGCGGTGTCGACGAGGCGGCCGTGGGGCTGGTGCTGTCGCAGCCCGGCGTCGCGCAGGAGGCCGGCAAGCCGCTGGGCACCGGCGAGCTGATGATGGTGCTGTCGCTCGACAAGGTCGATGCGGTGGGTTTCGCCAACGTGAACATCCGCGGGGTGACCGAGGCGTCGCTGGCGCTCCGGCCCAACCTCAAGGTGGTCGAGGGTCGGCTGCCGAAGCCCGGCACCGATGAGGGCATGGTGGGCCGCGCGATCGTCGGCCGCTTCAAGGGCCTCGAGCTCGGGCAGCCGGTCGATGTGCGAAAGAACCGGCCGCTGCGCATCGTCGGCGTCTTCGAGGACAACGGTTCGAGCGCGGAGTCGGAGATCTGGGGTGACCTCGACACGCTGCGCTCCGCCTTCGGGCGCCAGGGCGGCGTGTCCGCGGTGCGCGTGCGGCTGACTTCGCCCTCGCAGCAGGAGGCCTTCGCCGCCGTGGTCAGCGCCGACAAGCGGCTCAACCTCAAGGCCAAGCCCGAGCCGGAGTTCCTGTTCGACCAGTCGGAGGGACTCTCGAAGTTCATCACGATCATGGGCCTGGTGATCTCGATCTTCTTCTCCGCCGGCGCGATTGTCGGCGCCACGATCACCATGCACGCGGCCGTGGCGCACCGGACGCGCGAGATCGGGACGCTGCGTGCGCTCGGCTTCTCGCGCGGGGCGATCCTGATGGGCTTCCTGCTCGAGTCGCTCGTGATGGCGCTCGCGGGGGGCGCGCTGGGCGTCGTCGGCGCGGTGGCGATCTCGAACCTGCGGGTCTCGATGATGAACCCGGCGACCTTCTCGGAGCTGGTCTTCTCGTTCGCGCCCTCGCCGCCCATCTTCGCGGCCGCGGCGGCCTTCGCGATCGGCATGGGTGTCGCGGGCGGCTTCCTGCCCGCGTGGCGCGCCTCTCGCATCTCTCCGCTGGCTGCGCTGCGAAGCTGACGCAGGCCGGCGACGGCGCTGGCGCCCGGGTCGGCACTTCGGCTACGACTGATCCAGGGTCGGCACATCGTGCCATGGAGTCGCCATGAATGTTCGCAGCCTACTCTGGGCAGCCCCGGGCCTGCTCACGCTGCTCTGTGCCTGTGGTACCACTCCGAGCCGGCAGCCCGGCGGCGACACCGGCGAGGCAGACACCGCCGACACGGTCGAGGACACCGAGCCCGGCGACACGTCGGTGGACACGCGGCCCGACACGGTCGAGGACACGGAGCCCGGTGACACGTCGGCGGACACGCGGCCCGACACGGTCGAGGACACCGAGCTCGATGGCGGCTCGGTCGACGAGGTGCTCTGTGTGGAGAGCGGGGGTCGGTGGGACGAGGGCGGCTGCGGTCACTACCGCTGCGGGGTCCCGAACCTGTGCGAGGTGGCGACCGCGGGCTGTGACTGTGGACCGAGCGCGAACTTCGTGGCGGGTTTCGGCTGCCAGGTCGATCCGGTCTGCGGCGGCCCGACCGACCTCGAGGCGCTCTGTGTGTCGACCGGCGGGAGCTGGGACACCGGCGGTTGCGGAGACTACGTATGCGGGGTGCCGCCGGCGATCCTCTGCCTGCGGCCCGAGCCCGGCTGCAACTGCGGCACGTCGGCCAACTTCGACCGGTCGGGGGCCGGGTGCGTGCGAGACAGCAGCTGCGCGGCGAATCCCCGCGAGGCGGCGTGCGAGTCGAGCGGAGGGCGCTGGCAGGAGACCTCGTGCGGGGACTACCGTTGCGGGTTGCCGCCATTCTGCGACGCGATCATCCCTGGCTGCGACTGCGGGCTCGGTCGCAACGTCGACCCCGCGAGCGGCGCCTGTGCCGAGGACCCGGGCTGCCCGGTCGTGACCGACCCTCAGACGCTCTGCACCGCGACGCTCGGCGCATGGGACGAGACCTCGTGCGGCGACTACCGCTGCGGACAGCGCCCGATGTGCGAGGCGGTGATCCCGGGCTGCAACTGCGGCGTCGGCCGAGCCTACTTCGAGGGTCTGGGCTGCTCGATCACCGCGACCTGCCCGGCCTGCCCCGACCCCATGGCCCCGAACGTGCACTACATCGCGAACAGCCACCTCGATCCTGAGATCTGCACGCGCATCGACTTCAACTGCGATCCCGGGAGCCGCAGCTTCGACTCGGAGTGCGGGTGTGGCTGCATCGACGTCGAGTGAGCCCGGGTGGGTGCTCGGAATCCGTAGTTTCCGCATCCCGATGGCGAACGTGACAAGGCTCTGGTTGCAGTTACACGTTGTGTGAGGTATCTGTGTGAAGCCCGCGGGACGGCGGGCGCCCACTCTTCGCTGTACCGGCGGTGGGGGACGCGCCCTGGGCATCGCGGGTCCGGTGCACGCCCGCGACCGGAGCCGTGTGGGGGTACGTCGTGACAGGAGTCCGGCGTGGCTGGTTGACACAGGAGAATCGCGATGAAGACCAGGGTGGGTTTGTGGATCGATCATCGGAAGGCCGTCGTGGTGCACCTCACCGACGAGGGTGAAGCGGTCGGTGTGATCACCTCGAAGGTCGAGCGTCAGCTTCGCCGCACCGGCGACGCTCCGTTCGGGGCGCACTTCGAGCCGATGCAGGTGCCAGCCGACCCGAGCCGGCAGCGCGTGTTCACGGCGCACCTCAACCGTTTCTACGACACCGTGCTCGCCTACGTCGGGGATCCGGAAGCGATCCTGATCCTCGGTCCCGGCGAGGCCAAGGTCGAGTTCAAGAAGCGGCTCGAGGCGAAGCGGCGGGCAGACAGGGTCGTGGGCGTCGAGTCGGCCGACAAGCTGACCGAGCGTCAGCTCATCGCGCAGGTGCGTCGCCACTTCGCACGCTGACAGCGTTCGGGGCGCGCCTTTGAGGCAACATCGCGTCCAAGGTGACCGAGACAGGAGTGACCACCTTCGGCGCGCCTGCCTCGATGCCAAGTTCACTCCACGAAGCCCTCACCTGGATGCTGTCGGAGCAGCCGCACCTGCTCTCGCTGCTCGTACCCTCGATGGTCCACGTGCTGCCGCCGGGTGCGGCGGTGACCGCGCTCGACAGCCAACTGCGGGACCTCGACCCGGCGGAGCTGCGGGCAGACGCTGTGTTTGGGATCGGCGATCCCCTCTGGCGGGTGCTGGTGCTCGAGGTGCAGCTTCGCCGTGACGTCTCGAAGCCCGAGGCCTGGCCGGCCTATGCGGCGCTGTTGCGGCGCCGTTACCGCGTGCCGGTCGAGGTGGTGGTGGTGACCCTTCACGAGCGGGTGGCGCGCTGGGCACGGCGCCCGATCGAGCTCTCGCCGGGACAGTGGTGG
>JBILLP010000336.1:0-4436 GCA_044376025.1 Bradymonadia bacterium | reverse complement strand
AGACCTCGAGTGTCTCCTCGACGTTGAGCTCCTGGTCGAGGTTGTCCTCCTGGTGCACCACACCGATGCGGCGCTTGATCTCGCGGTCGTACCTCCCCGACGCGGCGTCGAGTCCCAACACCCGCAACGCCCCGCCGCCGACGGGCGTCGCGCGGTAGATCATGCGCATCGTGGTCGACTTGCCGGCGCCGTTCGGGCCCAAGAAGCCGAAGCAGCTACCGGCCTCGATCGAGAAGGTGATGTCCCGGACCGCGACGCGTTCGCCGTAGTCCTTTCGCAAGTGCGTGGCCTCGACGGCCAGCGAGGTTGTCATCGTACGCCCTGCTCCTCAGCGCACCCACCGGCGCGGACCTGTCGTCGCAAACCCATCCCGGCCTCGAGCCCCGCGTCCCATCGCTTCATGGCCCCACGCTGCCACAGGCCACAAGCCCCGGCTCCCCACACCGCCTGAACCACCAGTCGAAGCCGTCGTGACCCCAGCCAGCCTCACCGTCGACCCGGATCTCCAGCGGCGCCATGCCCGCGGCCTGCCATGCGGTACCCTCATCGAAGCGCAGGCGGATCCAGCGGTCCCGACCGTCGGCGCAGTCGCCGAGCAGCTCAAGCTCTGAACCGGAGACGGCACGCCAACGGGAGCCGAAGACGCAGGTCAGCGCCTCAGGGTCAGTCACGTCTCTCGAGACGGAGCCCGTGACGCAGTGGCGTGAGAGGTGGCCGGAGCAGTCCGGAGGCTCCGAGGCGCCGACCACCACGCGGCCACCCGGCTCGAGCGTGTAGACGGTCGACTCGTAGAGCGCGTGCATCGGCTGGTCGACCAGCCACGCCCCCTCCCACACCCCGTCAGCAGGGTTGGGCTCGACCTCGCCGGGGCTGTCGGCTGCCGCGTCTGCGGCATCGCGATCCCCGAGCCCGTCAACCTCATCACCGGCGCTGCTCACGGCCGCGGTTCCGCTGCGCCCGCACCCGACCGCGGCGAGCCCGGTCGCGAGCACGAGCGCCGCACCGCAGGGCCGACGCCGGCGCGGCATCACGCGTCCTTCTTGACCTGCAGCGCCAGGTAGTTGCCCTCGCCCATCTGCTCGAGCTGTGTCTGCTGCGCCTCGAGCCAATCGATGTGCTCCTCCTCGTCGCGGAGGATCTCCTCGAGCAGCGCGCGGCTGCCGTGGTCGCTCTCATCGAGGCAGACCTTGATGCCCGACGAGAGGCGCGGAATGGCGTCGAGCTCGAGCGCGAGGTCGACCTTGATCTGCTCCGGGACGTTCTCGCCAAGGTTGATCTTGCCGAGCCGCTGCACGTTGGGGATGCCATTGAGGAAGAGGATCCGCTCGATCACCTTCTCGGCATGCTTCATCTCGCCGATGGCATGCGACTTCACGATCTTCGCCAGCCGCTCGTACCCCCAGTTCTCGCACATCTCTGCGTGCACGAAGTACTGGTTGATGGCGGTGAGCTCCGCAGTCAGCACATCATTGAGGACGTCGATCACCTTCTGGTGACGGTTGGGTGTGGTCGCCATCGGCATCACTCCATGTCTTGGGCCTGGGCACCAGCGCCGGGCCGGTCTGCAGCATGTCGGGTCCGCCTATCGGGCGCAGACCACTCCAACAAGACCCGGATCATCTCGCGGCAGCAGCCGCAGTCGGTGCCCGCCCGACAGGCGCGCCCGACCTCCTCGAGCGTCGCTGCCCCGTCAGCGATCACCCGGGCGAGCTCGCGGTCCGAGATGGCGTGGCACATGCAGACGATCACGGCGACCTCCGGCAGGGCCAGACTAGGCCGGGTCCGCCGGACGGACAACCCCGGGGTGCGAGGCCACGCCGCGCGACCCGTGATATATCCCACCAACACCCCAAAATCCGTGATATGTCACGCCATGCACGCAGCCAGAATCCGTGGCATGTCACGGATACGCCTCTGACCCGCTTGAATCCGGCGGAAGGCGTCGCTCTGCGGGAGCGCCCTCGACCACGCCGCGGCCGGGCACGCTTCTTGCTCTAGTCCCGCGCGAGACGCGAACCCGTCGTCCCCCAAGCCAGCCCGACCGCCCATGCCCGAACGCCTCAGCCGCCGCGCCCTGCTTGCCACCGCGATGTCGACCTTGTTTGCGCTCGGCCTCGGCTGTCAGTCTGCGGCCACACCCACGGCGGCGACAGGCGGCTCTGGAGCGCCCGCGGCGCCCGCGGCGCTGAGCCTGCTCAATGTCTCGTATGACCCGACCCGCGAGCTCTACGACGACTACAACCGGCTGTTCGCCGACCACTGGTATGCCCAGCACAAGCAGCGGGTGACCGTCGAGCAGTCGCACGGCGGCTCCGGCAAGCAGGCCCGGGCCGTGATTGACGGGCTCGAGGCCGACGTCGTCACCCTGGCGCTGGCGAGCGATGTCGAGGCGCTGCGGACGCACGGAGGCCTCGTGGCCGCGGACTGGGCGACGAGGTTCCCCAGCAACGCCGCACCCTACACCTCGACCATCGTCTTCGTGGTCCGAAAGGGCAACCCGAGCGGAGTCCGCACCTGGTCCGACCTCGTGCGGCCCGGCACCAAGGTGATCGCGCCCAACCCCAAGGTCTCCGGTGGCGCTCGCTGGATCTACCTCGCAGCCTGGGGCTTTGCGAAGCGCCAGCCCGGGGCGACCGACGACTCCATCCGCGACTTTGTCCGCAGGCTGTACCAGAACATCCCGGTGCTCGACTCCGGTGCGCGTGGCTCGACCACCACCTTTGCCCGCAACAACATCGGCGACGTGCTGTTGACGTGGGAGAACGAGGCCGCGCTGCTGCTCTCCGAGTCTGAACCCGGCGCCTTCGAGATCGTCACGCCGCCTGTGAGCATCCTGGCCGAGCCGCCCGTGGCGGTCGTCGACAAGGTCGCAACCAAGCGGGGCACGCTCGCACTCGCCACGGCATACCTGCAGTTCCTCTACACCGACGAGGCTCAGGAGCTGATCGCCCGGCACCACTATCGTCCGACCAGCCCGGCGGTCGCGGCCCGCAACGCGGCGAAGTTCTCGGCGCTGGAGCTCTTTGACGTCCGGTCGGAGTTCGGGGGCTGGGAGCTTGCGCAGCGCACCCACTTCGACGACGGGGGCACCTTCGACCAGATCTACGGCGCCGACCGGTAACCTGCACCGCGTGCTCGCAACCCCCCAGACAGATCCGCCTGCACCGCGTCGGCGCCCGCGGCGGGTGCTCCCGGGCTTCGGACTCTCGCTCGGCGTCACGCTGGCGATGGCGTCGTTCTTCGTGATTGTGCCCCTCGCCCTGCTCGTTGTCAGGGCGGCCTCCGACGGGTGGGGAGCCTTCGTCGCCGACGCCTTCTCCGACCGCGCGCTCGCCTCCTACCGGCTCAGCGTCGCTGCCTCGTTCGGAGCCGCCACGGTCAACGTGGTCGCCGGGTTCCTGCTCGCCTGGGTGCTGACCCGCTACACCTTCGCTGGCAGGGCGGTCATGGACGCGCTGATCGACCTGCCCTTTGCACTGCCGACCGCGGTCGCCGGCATCGTGCTCACCTCGCTGCTCCATGAGAACGGAGCTTTCGGCAAGCCCCTCGCCATGCTCGGCATCAAGGTCGCCTTCACGCCGCTGGGCATCATGGTCGCGCTGATCTTCATCGGCCTGCCCTTTGTGGTGCGCATGGTCCAGCCCGTGCTGCTCGAGGTCGAGTACGAGCTCGAGGAGGCCGCGGCGAGCCTCGGTGCGACGCGCTGGCAGACCTTTCGACTGGTGGTCTTTCCGAGGGTGCTGCCGTCACTGCTGACCGGATACGCGCTCGCCTTTGCGCGTTCGCTCGGTGAGTACGGCTCGGTGGTCTTCATCGCCGGCAACATGCCGATGAAGACCGAGATCCCGCCGCTGCTGATCATCTCAAAGCTCGAGCAGTATGACTACGCGGGAGCCGCCTCGATCGCGGTGGTGATGCTCACCGCCTCGTTCGGGCTCCTGCTTGCGATCAACGGGCTGCAGCTCTGGTCGCGCCGCTTCCGCGGTGAGGAGGACTGATGGCGGGTCCCGCCCCCGTCGTCCGCGCCCTCTCCGGCAAGGGTGCCCCATCGCCACGGCTCACCGAGCCGCCGTGGGTGCGTCGCCTGCTGATCGGGGCTGCGGTGGCGTTCGTGGCCGTCTTCCTGGTTGTGCCGATCGCCGCCGTCTTCGTCTTTGCGCTGGAGCGCGGCCCTGGCGTGTACGCCGGCCTGTTCTCGGACCCTGCCGCCCTCGCCGCGGTCAAGCTCACGCTGCTCACCGCTGCGGTCGCGGTCCCGGTCAACGTCGTCTTTGGCATTGCGGCGGCATGGGCGATCACCCGGTTCAGGTTCCCGGGACGCGGAGCGCTGCTCACTCTGATCGACCTGCCCTTCACGATCTCGCCGGTGATCTCGGGCCTCGTGTTCGTCCTGATGTTCGGCAGCCACTCGCTGCTGGGTGCCTGGCTCTCGACAC
>JBILLP010000020.1:0-13502 GCA_044376025.1 Bradymonadia bacterium | reverse complement strand
CGCTCAACAAGTCGACGCTGGTCTCCGAGATCGCCGACCATATCCGCACCGGCCGGCTGCCGCAGCTCGTCGACGTGCGCGACGAGTCGACCGAGGAGGTCCGTGTCGTGCTCGAGCTCAAGCGCGACGCGTCGGCAGAGGCGGTGATGGCCTACCTCTACAAGCGCACCGACCTGCAGACGCGCTTCTCGGTCAACATGACGGCGCTGGTGCCGACCGAGGCCGGCGGCGTCTGCACGCCGCAGCGGCTCGACCTCAAGCAGATCCTCGAGTATTTCAGGGATTTCCGCTTCGAGGTCACCTGTCGGCGCCTCGAGTACGACCTCGCGCAGCTCCGGCGGCGGATCCACATCCTCGAGGCCTTCGCGAAGATCTTCGACGCGCTCGACGAGGCGATCCGGCTGATCCGCCAGAGCCGCAACAAGGCCGACGCGCGCGACAAGCTGATGAAGCGGTTCGAGCTCGACTGGGACCAGGCGGAGGCGATCCTCGAGACCAAGCTCTACCGGCTCGCCCGGCTCGAGATCGATGAGATCCGCGCGGAGCTGGCCGAGAAGCGGGCCGCGGCGGAGCGCATCGAGGAGACGCTCGCGAGCGAGGCGAAGATGTGGGAGCTGATCCGCGGCGAGCTGCAGGACCTCGCCAAGGCCTACGGCGACAAGCGGCGCACGCGCGTCACCGGGCCCGTCGAGGAGGTCGCCTTCAACGAGGAGCAGTACATCGTCGCAGAGGACTCCATCGTGCTGGTGACGCGCGACGGCTGGTTCAAGCGGCAGAAGAGCTACACCGAGCTGTCGGCGGTGCGGGTGCGTGAGGGCGACTCGGTGGGCTGGGCGATCCCGGCGTCGTCGCGCGAGACGGTGATCCTCTTCTCTGACGCCGGCCGCGCCTACACGCTGCGCGTCGCCGACGTGCCACAGACGACGGGCTACGGCGAGGCGATCCAGACCCGCTTCTCGCTGGCCGACGGCGAGCACATCGTCGGGGTGGCGACGACCGACCCCCGCAGCCTCCCGGTGGTGCCCGACGCGCTCCGGGCGCAGCTCGCGGAGGGCGAGCCAACCCCGCCCTATGCGGTGGCGATGACGCGCGGCGGCAAGTGCGTGCGCATCTCGCTCGACGCCTTCCGCGAGCCGTCGACGGTCAACGGGCGGCTCTTCATGCGGACCGACCCCGCCTTCGCGAACGACAAGGTGACCGAGGTGCACCTGAGCGCCGGTACCGAGGTCGCCTGCCTGGTGTCGCGCAAGGGCCGGGCGCTGCTCTTCCCGGTCGGCGAGATCAACGTGGTGGCGGGCGCGGGCAAGGGCGTGCTCGCGACGAAGCTCGACGAGGGCGACTTCGTGCTCGGCTTCGCGCTGCTGTCTCCCGACGGTGAGGGCATCGAGGTCGAGACGAACAAGGGGCGCATCGAGCCGGTGCGCACGCGCAAGTTCCCGACGTCGTCGCGCGCGGGCAAGGGCCGCGAGGTGATCCGCAGCGGCTACCTGGCGCGCATCGTGCCCCGCACGGTCGAGATCCGCTGGCGGGTCGAGGCGGAGCCGGCCGCTGAGCCGGTCGCCGAGCCTGCCGGCAGGGCCGGCGCGACGACCGGGCCGTCGGCCGAGGAGGCACCGCGCACCCGGTCGCGAAAGGCCTCGCAGGGCAAGCTGTTCGACACCTGAGCCAGAGCCCCGACCATGTCCAAGCCCTACGATGCCTCCGCGATCTCGGTCCTCAAGGGACTCGACCCCGTGCGCAAGCGCCCCGCCATGTACATCGGCGGCACCGACGCGCGCGGCCTGCACCACCTGCTCTGGGAGATCGTCGACAACTCCGTCGACGAGGCGCTCAACGGCCACGCCAGCTTCATCGAGGTCACGCTG
This sequence comes from Bradymonadia bacterium, assembly GCA_044376025.1. GTDB lineage: Bacteria > Myxococcota_A > Bradymonadia > REDH01 > REDH01 > JBILLP01. Next base: position 11,637 of record JBILLP010000020.1, on the reverse strand, counting down.
CACGCCGACCAGCGCAGCGTCACCGTCGTCGACAACGGCCGCGGCATCCCGGTCGACATCCACCCGGTCGAGAAGCGCAGCGCCCTCGAGCTCATCTTGACCACGCTGCACGCCGGCGGAAAGTTCGAGCAGGGCAACTACATGCAGTCGGGCGGCCTGCACGGCGTGGGCAGTTCGGTCGTCAACGCGCTGTCGGTCGAGCTCGTCGCCACCATCAAGCGCGGCGGCAAGAAGTACCAGCAGAAGTACGAGCGCGGCGTGCCGCTGACCCCGGTCCGCGAGATCGGCGACGCCGTCGGCACCGGCACCACCACCTTCTTTCGGCCCGACCCCGAGATCTTCGACGACACGCGCTTCGACACCGAGCGCATCGCGGAGCGGCTCGAGAACAAGTCGTACCTCACCCCCGGCCTCCGCGTCGTCTACAAGGACGAGGCCCGCGGCACCCGGGTCGAGTTCAAGCACGAGGGCGGCATTGCCGACTACCTCACCCGGCTCGTCGCCCGGTCTGACGCAGCCCCGACCCACCCCGAGCTGCTGCGATTCACCAGCAAGGACCTCGACGGACGCGGTACCCAGGTCGACATCGTGCTCCAGTGGACCGACGGCACCCAGGAGTCGGTGCTCTCGTTCGCCAACGGCATCCCCACCCACGACGGCGGCACCCACGAGGCCGGCTTTCGCGACGGCGTCGCCGACGCGCTCATGAACTACCTCGAGGCCCACAACGCCATCCCGCGCGGTCTCGAGGTCAAGCGCAGCGACATCCGCGAGGGAATCGTCGCCATCGTCAACATCTTTCTCGGTGACCCGCAGTTCCAGGGCCAGACCAAGGACCGCCTCAACAACCCCGAGGTCAAGTCGGCGGTCGCCGGCATGCTCCGCGCGGAGCTCGAGCGCTACCTCTACAAGAACCAGAGCACCGGCAACGCGATCGCCTTTCGCATCATCCAGGCCGCCCGCGCCCGCGCCGCCTCGCGCTCCGCCGCCAACGAGGTGCGGCGCAAGAAGTCGGTCAGCCACCGCCTCAACCTGCCCGGCAAGCTCGCCGACTGCTCCTCGACCGACCCCAACGAGTCAGAGCTCTTCATCGTCGAGGGCGACTCCGCAGGCGGCTCTGCCAAGCAGGGGCGCGACCGGCGCACCCAGGCCATCCTGCCGCTGCGCGGAAAGGTGCTCAACGTCGAGCAGGCCACCGACAAGAAGGTCCTCGGCAACAAGGAGCTCGAAGACATCGTCTCTGCGCTCGGCTGCGGCATCGGCAAGCAGTTCGACGACTCGGCGCTCCGCTACGGCAAGGTCGTGCTGCTCATGGACGCCGATTCAGACGGCCACCACATCTCGACGCTGCTGATCACCTTCTTCTACCGCTACCTGCGCCCGCTGATCGACGCCGGCCGCGTGCTGATCGCCCAGCCCCCGCTCTACCGCGTCGACATCGCCAAGGAGACCCACTGGGCGCTCGACGACCGCGAGCGCGACCGCCTCGTCGACGCCGCCCAGAAGAAGCGCGCCGGCTCCAAGGTGCAGATCACCCGCTTCAAGGGGCTGGGCGAGATGAACCCCAAGACGCTCTTCGACACCACGCTCGACCCCAAGAAGCGCCGCCTGCTGCGCGTGACGATCCCGGGTGACCGGCTGCTCGAGACCGAGAACACCATCGGCGGGCTCATGGGCAAGGATGCCTCCGTGCGCTTCTCGTTCATCATGGAGAACGCGCACCGCGTCGAGGACCTCGACGTCTGAGTCACCCCGCCGCGCGCTCGCGCCGGACCGTCACGCCCACCCAGGCCGGATCGCCCGGCACGCCGGTCGCCCGCTTTCTCACCGTCACGCGCACCGACCGCAGCGGCGCATGGCGACCAAGCAGGAGCGCGCAGACGTCGTCGGCCAGCTTCTCGACGAGCTGCTGGCTCGGCCCGCCGAAGACCTCAACCACCGCCGCCGCGAGGTGACGGTAGTCGACCGTCTGGTGCAGCGCGTCAGACCTCCCTGCGTCACGCAGGTCTGCCGTCGCCTCGACGTCGACCTCGAAGAGCCGGCCCTCCGCGCGCTCCTCGTCGTAGACCCCGTGCCGCGCGTGCAGCCGAAGCCCGGTGACGAAGAGCGTGTCGGGCGCCTCGCTCACGGAAAGATGCCCCGCTCGCGGTAGGCCTCGTCGAGCCGGGTGACCGCGACGGCCAGTGCGGCGGTGCGGTAGCTGCACCCCTTCTGCTCGGCGTAGTCTCGGACGCGGCCGTAGGCGCTGCGAAGCCGCTCGCGCAGCTTGGAGTCGACCTCCTTGAGGTTCCAGCTCTCGGACCGCTTGTTCTGGATCCACTCGAAATAGGACACACACACACCGCCGGCGTTGGCGAGGATGTCGGGCAGGATGTCGATTCCCTTCTCGAGCAGGATCTTCTCGCCGGCCGGCGTCGTCGGACCGTTCGCGCCCTCGACCACGACGCGTGTGTGGATCAGCGAGGCCTCGTGCGCATCGATCTGGAACTCCATCGCGGCCGGGATCAGGATGTCGCATCGCGTGGCGAAGAAGCCGTCACGGGTCGTCGGGATCGCCTTGTCGTAGCCCGCGACGCCGCCGGTCTTCTTGACCCACGCGGCGAGGTCGGTGCAGTTGATGCCGTCGGGGTCGGCGATCGCGCCGCTCTGGTCGCAGACCGCGATGCAGATGGCGCCGGCCTGTGCGAGCAGGATCGCCGCGTGCGAGCCGACGTTGCCGAAGCCCTGCACGATGAACCGCGCCCCGTCGAGGCTGAAGTTCTTCTCCTCGGCCCACTCGTCGATGCAGTAGACAGCGCCCTGGCCCGTCGCCTTCTCGCGGCCAAGCGAGCCGCCGGCGCCGATGGTCTTGCCGGTGACGACGCCGCGGACGGCGTTCTTGTACTGCGCGCCGGCGCCATTCATGTAGGTGTCCATCATCCAGACCATCGTCTGGGCGTTGGTGCCCATGTCGGGGGCGGGGATGTCGTACTCGGGGCCGATGTTGGAGCCGAGGTCGTGCGTGAAGCGGCGCGTGACGCGCTCGAGCTCCGCGGTCGAGTAGCTGCGGGGGTTGATGCGCACGCCGCCCTTGGCGCCACCGAAGGGGATGTCGAGCAGCGCGCACTTGTAGGTCATGAGCGCCGCGAGCGCCTTGACCTCGTCGAGCGTCACGTGGTCGCTGTAGCGGATGCCGCCCTTGTAGGGCCCCAGGATGTTGTTGTGCTGGATGCGGTAGCCGGTGAAGAGGCGGACCGAGCCGTTGTCCATGCGGACCGGGAAGTGGACGATGACCTCGTTCTTGGGCTCCGAGAGGATGAGCCGGACGCTCTCGGACGGGTTGACGAGCTCGAGCGCCTCGCGGAGCTGCTCGAGGTGCACTTCGAAGAAGTTGAGCTGCCCGACGGCCGACTTCGGGGCCGCGGCGTGGTCGTGCGGAGCCTGGGCCGGGGCGCGGCTGGGGGCGGCCTGGGACGAGGGAGACATGGGCGCCTTGGGCGTGGTGGGTTTCGCAGCCTTCGACGCGGTGGGGTTTGCGCGAGCCATGTTCGGGGACCTCCGGAACCGCCTCCGTGCGAGGCGTGGCGCGCTGCTAGGCGACGGGACGGGGCTGGTCAACGCGGGGCGTCGTGACGCGGTGCGTCGGGGTCGGAGTGCGGGGACTACCAGCCACAACCGACCGCGAAGAAGTCGTCGGGCGCGTTCTGAAACGCCTGGAACCAGGTCGCCCAGAAATTGCCGGCGCGCGCGGCGAAATCAGCGATGACGGGGTCAGCGGCCGCCGCCTCCGTCATGTACGGGCCCGCGAGGTCAATGCGCCCGTCGGCCTTGCCGAGGCCCGGGATGCGTGTCGAGAGCCGGTCGAAGCCCGAGCCCTCTCCCCATCGGTCCGACAGGTCCATGGGCCGCAACCCGTCGATGTCAGACCAAGCCTCGATGAAGGTCATCTCGCCGGCCTCGTTGAAGACGAATTCCTCGTAGATCGGGCAGGGTCCGCCCTCGTAGGTGAAGCTGACGACGCAGCGCGCGAAGGGTTGTGTGTCGAAGAACCGGCAGTCGCGCACCGGCACCGTCGACGGGTCGATTTGCCGCAGCGTGCGGGCCGTGCTCCGCATGTTGTCGGCACCGTAGCCGGTCAGCAGCAGCCACGGGGGCCACTCCCACCGTGCCACGAGCTCGCTGTAGTTCGGGATGCTCGCGGGGTCGGCGCTGGTATCGAGCGTGTCGAAGTACTTGAGCGCCTGCTCGACGTAGTAGTCAGGCGGCATCGTCGGGCGCAGACAACGTGCGGTGGCGCCCTCGGTGCCCGGGTTGAGACAGCCGTCGGGCACGCGCGGTGTCTCCGCGGCCCCGCCGTCACCGCACGCCGAGGCCATCGCGGCCATCGCGGCGAGGCACCACACCATGCACGGGATTTGCGCCAACCGCATCTGGACTCTCCTTTGGGGGCCGCCCGGGTCGGGCGCGACCGTCGCTCTACCGCTCGGGCAGCAGGATCGCGAAGCGCGCGGTGATCGCCTGCTCCGCGCACGAGAGCTTGAAGGCGCGGCCCGGGATCAGCACCGGGTCGTTGAGGTCGGGATCAGGGGAGCCCGGGGTGGCGTTGGCGTCGGTGTCGAGAAAGCCGAGCAGCTGGTAGTCGCCCGCCGGCAGCGCGGTGTCGATCAGGTGGGGGCCGTCGGCGGCCTCGCGGAGGTCGACCTCGAACGAGAAGCTGGCGAGCGAGGCGGCGCCCTCCTTCGGACCGGCCAGCGTGACATCCTCGGCCCTGAAGACCGAGCCGTAGATCATGCCGCGCAGCTCGCCGTCGAGCGACGTGCTGTTGCGGATATTCGAGCCGGCATCGAAGGTGACCGAGAAGCGCCCCTCCTCCGCCTCGACGCTGCCGGCCTCCTCACACGCCGAGGGCGGCGGGGCGTCGAAGATCGGCGCGGCGTAGAAGGCCGACACACACATCTCGTCGTAGCTGCCCTCGCCGAAGTCCATGTCGCGCGGCTCGAGGCGCTCGCCGTCAACGACCGGCTGGTTGAGGGCGCTGTTGTCGAACTCACAGGTGACCCTGAGCCGGTCGCCGGGCATCACGTCGACGGGCTCGGCAAAGGTGTAGGCCCGCTGCCAGTGAAAGTCCCAGTCGTCGATGTGCACGAGCGGCACCTCGGTACCATCGGCGCGCACGACCGACGAGGTGATGCGCCGGCCGATCTGGTGCATGTGTGGATAGACCGAGTACAGCCTCATGCCGCGGCTGAAGTCGACGCCGGGGATGAAGAGGCTGGCGAGCACCGCCGTGGTCGGATCGTCGGAGTACTCGTGGATGACGCTGCTGTCGCCCGCGGGAATGCTCATGGCGCCCTCGTCGGAGGGCCAGGAGTAGTCGAGCCAGGGCAGGTAGCCGCCATCCTTGTCGACCTGGTCCACGACCTTGAAGTCGATGGCGCTCAGGTCGGCCTGCGGCCCCGCCTGACCGACGACGTTGTAGTGCATCTGCAGCACGACGCGGGCGCCGGCAGACACCTTGACGCCGGTGCCCTCTGCGTAGGTGGTGCCCTGTGAACCGGGCGCCCATCCGCCGAACTGGCGCGTCGGGAACGAGGCGACGCCGTCGGGGCTCGCGCTGCCGTAGCAGGCGTACCCGGGCGCCCCGTCGGAGCCATCGGCGTCGTCGACGTAGTGGGCGTTCTCTGCGTCGACGAGGTAGAGCACCGCGTGGTGCACGATCGGCACATTGCCCGCCCGGACATTGAAGCCGGTCACGTAGCGGTCGCCCTCGTAGGGCCACGGCAGCACGAAGCAGCGGTAGTGGTCCGGGACGACCGTGGGCGTGAATGACTCCGCCATCGACAGCGTGAGGTTCGGGTCCTCGAGGAGGCCGAAGTCGACGTCGAGCGGAGCGCCGACCTCTGCGGGAGAGCCCTCGCGGGCCCCCTGGTCGACCCAGTCCTGCAGGGTGGCGATCTGGGCGTCAGACAGGCTGATGTCATTGAGCACCGGTCGCACGGTCGGTGCGGCACCAAAGGGCGGCATCGTGCGCGACGCCGTCGAGAAGGCGATCCCGGCCGCACGGGACTCCGCACCGGCGTAGGTGTCGAGGGCAAAAGGCCCGACGCCCCCGCTCTGGTGGCAGGGTACACAGTGAGCGTCGAGGATCGGCTTGACGTCGCGGTGGTAGACGACTCCGGAGCCCTCGTCGGCGGCGTCGGCCCCGCCATCGCCCGCGGCGTCGGAGCAGGCGCCGAGCAGGGCGAGCAGCAGCAACGGAGCGGCGGCGAGGCCACCGGGGCAGGCTTCGGTTCGTCGGGTCATGGATGCGTCCTCGCAGGGTCGGGCGTCGCCCGGCCGAATCGGTGCGAACCTACCCGGAGGCCGTGGAGGAGTCCAGCGACGCGGGCGGTGGCGGGGCGCTGGCGCAGGGGGTCCGTTGCCGCCAGGCAGCCACCTCGTGTACCCTGCCCCACGTGCGTCGCGCTGGCGCCGCACCGCCCCAGGAGCCGCCATGTCGTTGCAGAGTACCACTCCCGCGCTGTTCGCGCTGACCCTTGCCGCGCTGCTGGCCCAGGGCTGCGCGACGCGTGCTGACACGACCAGGGAGCCCGCCGCCGAGCCGGTCCGGGTGCAGCTCCTCGCCACCAACGACTTCCACGGCAACCTCGAGCCGCCCTCGGGCAGCAGCGGCCGCATCCGCACGGGGCCGTCGGCCACCGACACGGTCGACGCGGGCGGCGCCGAGTACCTCGCGACCCTGATCGCGTCGCTGCGCGCAGAGAACCCCAACACGATCACGGTCGCAGCCGGCGACGTGATCGGCGCCTCTCCGCTGCTGTCGTCGCTCTTTCACGACGAGCCGACCATCGAGTCGATGAACGCGCTTGGCCTCGATGTCACCGCCGTGGGCAACCACGAGCTCGACGAGGGCACCGACGAGCTGCTGCGCATGCAGCGGGGCGGCTGCCACCCCACAGCCGGCTGCTTCGGCGGCGACGGCTTCGACGGCGCAGCGTTCGATTTCCTCGCCGCCAATGTCATCCACACCGAGTCCGGCGAGCCGCTGCTGCCCGGCACGCGCATCATCGAGCGCGGGGGCGTGCGGATCGGCTTCATCGGCCTCACCCTCGAGGGAACGCCCGCCATCGTCTCGCCCTCGTCACTTGCCGGCTACCGGGTCGACGACGAGGCAGAGACGATCAACCGGCTGGTGCCCGGGCTGCTCGACGCCGGGGTGGCCACGGTCGTCGTGCTGCTCCACGAGGGGCTTGTGAACCCCTCACCCGAGGCATTCAACGGCTGTGACGGGGTTTCGGGGCCAGCCAGCGAGATTTCTGAGAAACTCGACCCCGCCGTCTCTGTGCTGATCACGGGCCACACACACAACGCTTACATCTGTCGCGACGCAAACCGGCTGATCACCTCGGCCGCCTCGTTCGGGCGGCTCGTCACCGACATCGACCTGGTCTTTGCGGGCAACCGGCTCATCAGCGCAGAGGCCCGGAACGTCGTCGTCACCCGCGACCGTGCCGCCGACCCGGCGCAGACGGCGCTGATCGCCCGGTACGACGCCCTCGCCGCACCGATGGCCAACCGCGTCGTCGGGCGCGCCGCCTCCGACATCCTCCGCGCGCCCTCTGCGGGCCTCGACTCCCCGCTCGGCGGCCTGATCGCCGACGCCCAGCTCTCGGCGCAGTCTCCGGCCGAGGGCATCGCCGGTCACGTCGCCTTCATGAACCTCGGCGGCGTGCGCGGCGACCTCACCGCAGGGCGGGTCTCAGGTGGCGAGCAGCCCGGTGAGATCACCTACGAGGAGGCCTTCACGGTGCAGCCCTTCGGCAACCTGCTGGTGTCGATGACCCTGACCGGCGCCCAGCTCGTCGAGCTGCTCGAGTCGCAGTGGCGGGCCTCGAAGAACGAGGCGGCGATCCTGACCCCCTCGGCCACGCTCCACTACACCTGGTCTGACACGCCAGGCGCCGACGGGCGGCGCGCCACCGGCATCCACATCGAGGGTCGTCCCCTCGACGAGGCCGCGAGCTACCGGGTCACGGTCAGCTCCTTCCTGGCAGAGGGCGGCGACGGGTTCACCGCCTTCAAGGCAGGCACGGCCCGCAAGACCGGCGGTTCAGACGTCGACGCCTTCACCGCCTGGCTCGGAGCACACAGCCCGGTGGCACCGCCATCGGCACCGAGGGTGACGCGGCGCTGAGGGCCGCCAGCGTGGCCGCCCGGGCGCGGTTGACACCCGGAGCCCCCCGGTCTAACCGCTCGGGCCGGGAGAGGGGTCAACGAGGTGGTCGGGTCGTGCTGGATGTGTTTCGAGCGAGGTTTCCGTCGGTGAGCCCGGAGCGTTTCGACGCCGCATTCGACGCGCCGGCGATCAGGGCGCAGTTGCTCGTCAAGGCCGCACTCGACCGCGCGGTGGCGACAGCCGTGCTCACGGCACTCGGGCCGGCGCTGCTGGGCGTGGGTGTGGCAATTCGCCTCGACAGCGAGGGGCCGGCGCTCTTCTGGCAGGAGCGGGTCGGCCGTGACGGCAGGGTCTTTCGCATCTGCAAGTTCCGCACGATGCGCCCACCGCGGCCCGATGACGCCAGCGAGGACGACCGGGTCTCGAAGCTCGGCCGGTTCCTGCGGCTCTCCTCGATCGACGAGATTCCTCAGCTCGTCAACGTGGTGCGCGGCGAGATGAGCCTGGTCGGGCCGCGCCCCTTCTTGCCGAAAACCTACGCCCATTTTGACGAGCGCCTCAAGCGGACCTTCCGCATGAAGCCCGGAATCACCGGTTGGGCACAGGTGGGCGAAGGCCGGAACGCCCAGTCCTGGGACGAGAAGTTCGAGCGCAACCTCTATTATGTGGAGCATTTCTCGCTGATTCTCGACCTTGAGATCCTGCTCAAGACGATCGGCGTGGTGCTCGGCCAGCAAGGCGTCGGTTCGAGCCCGGGCTCGACCGTCGGCGTGAGCTACTCCGCCACGGCGAGCACTCCGTGAGTGCGCTGACCTACCGCGCCTTCGAGCCCCGCGACCTCGAGCCCTCGCTCGCGCTCTTCAAGGCAGCCTTCGGCGGTCGCTCGCTCGCGCCGGGCGAGTACGAGCATTTCTTTCTGCACGCAAATCCCTTCGGGCCGCCGATGATCGAGCTCGCATTCGATGGCGACCTGCTCGTGGGGCACTATGCGCTCTGCCCCGCAGAGTCGCGGGTCGACGGCGCACTCGTGCGCACGGCACGGTCGATGACGACCATGACGCATCCCGATTACGCGGGGCGCGGCATCTTCTCGTCACTCGCGGAGCGGCTCTACGGGCGCGTCGAGCGGGATCATGGCGTGGGGTTCATCTGGGGTTTCCCGAACGCGAACAGCCATTTTGGATTCACCCAGAAGCTTCGCTGGCACGACCTGTTCGCGCTCTTCTTCCTCGACGTGCCGGCACAGGCATCGGCCACGGCGCCACGCGTGGTCCCGCTCGAACCCGCAGACGCGCATGCCCGCCTTGCGTCGGTCGGAGCACCCCGCTCCGGGGTGCAGCCATTCGCCCGGACCTCCCGGTTCCTCGATTGGCGCTATGCCGGCAAGCCGCGGTATCGCCGCGTCGGGCTCGAGGGCAGCGACGCCTTTGCGGTCGTCTCGACCTTCGAGGGCGCCGAGGCGAGGGCACTCAACCTGGTCGATGCCTTCTTTGGCAGCGCCCGCGACGCATCGGCACTTGTCGAGGGCCTCGCGTGCCACGCGGCGGAGCAGGGTTGCGCGACCCTGTCGATCTGGTGCGATCTGCGGTCCCCTGTCTGGTCGGCGGGAGAGAAGGCGAGGGGGCGGCCACGCGGGGTCATGACCTACGCCGGTGTTCGACGGGCGGCCCTGGCAGACACCGCCCTCGACGACCCGCGGCGCTGGTGCGTCACCATGGGTGATTCTGACGTGTTCTGAGGGTTTCTCGATGAGGAGTCAGAGATGCGAATCCTGGTAATTGCCCCGCACGCCGACGACGAGACGCTCGGCTGCGGCGGTACCATCGCGAAGGCGGTTCGTGACGGGCACGACGTGGTCGTCGCCGTGATGACCGGCCATGGACCCGACCCGCACCCGCTCTGGCCCCGGTCGGTCTGGGACGTGGTCCGGGGCGAGGCGCGCCAGGCGATGCCGGTGCTCGGTGTCACCGATCTGCGCTTCTGCGAGCTGCCGGCGGTGCTCATCCCCGATCTGCCACGCCACGAGCTCAACCGCGCCTGCGGCGAGCTGCTGAACGAGGTCGCGCCCGACGAGCTCTATGTGCCGTTTCCGCTCGACCTGCACGGCGACCATCGCGAGCTCTTTCACGCCTTCTCGGTGGCGTGGCGCCCCACCACGGCGGTCGGCCGCGGGATTCGTCGCATCCTCGCCTACGAGACGCTGTCTGAGACGCACTGGAACATCCCCTACGTCGAGCAGGGCTTTGTGCCCAACGTCTGGAACGACATCTCCTCGACCCTCGACACCAAGCTCGAGGCGATGTCGCGCTATGCCTCGCAGGTGAGGCCCTTCCCGGACGCGCGGTCGATCGAGGCCCTGCGGGCACTCGCGCAGTTCCGGGGCGCGCAGGTCGGTGTGCCGGCGGCGGAGTCGTTTGTGCTCGTCAGGGCACTCGACTGACCACCGCCGGCGGCACCGAGGGTGACGCGGCGATCGCGCCTCAGGCCACGTCGGCCTCGGCGTTGCTGATCACCTTCTCGCCGCGCTGGTTCGTGGTCACGATGCGGTAGGTCTTCACGCCGCCCTGGTCGGCGGTCAGCCAGCCGCGGGTCGTCAGCACGTCGCCGGGCAGCACCGGCTTCGAGAACCGGACCTTGAGCCGCTTGAGGCGACGCGGATCGCCGCCCCCCGCCTTCTCGATGATGCCGCGCTGCACGAAGGCCATCGTCAGCAGGCCGTGGCCGATGACGGTCGGGAAGCCGGCCGCGCGCGCGATGTCCTCGTTGACGTGGATCGGGTTGTCGTCGCGCGAGGCGGCGGCGTAGTCGACGGTCTGGCCGGGCTTCAGCGTCTCGACCGCCTCGAAGCTCGGCGTACCCGGGTCGGCCTCGGGTGCGGCCTCGGCGGAGCCCCCGCCACCCGACTTGCCACCGCGGATGAAGTAGCTGCTGACCGCGGTCACGGCGACGTTGCCGTCGACGAAGATCTTCTGGCCGAACTGCACGACCTTGCCCGAGGGCTTCTCCTCGATGTCGAGCAGCTCACCGCGCGGCGTGAGGATATCCCACGCGGCGATCGGCTGGTGAAAATGCATCTCCTGCTCGCCGTGCACCAGGCGAAGCAGGTCGAGGCCGAGCGAGGGGTCGACGATGGCGCCCATCGCGAGCGGGTGCAGCGCCCGCACCGTGAAGAGCGGCGGCGCGATCTGCCCCTTGCCGGCCGCATAGGCGGGGTTGGTGTCGCCGGTCGCGGCGGCGTAGGCTGAGATGTGCTTCGGGTCGGCGAACTCGTGCGGCACGCGGTACTTGCGGCCGATGGGCGACTTCGCGGGGGCAGGCGCGGCGGGTGCGGCCGGCGCGGCAGCAGGGGCGGGAGCCGACGCGGCGGCCAGCCGGGCCTGGGCCTCCTTGGCGCCCTTGCTCATATCGAAGGCGGTGGCGTAGCGCATCAGGTCGGCCATGTTGGTCGCCTTGATCTTGCCGCCCATGAAGGCCTTTTCGGC
>JBILLP010000019.1:0-13538 GCA_044376025.1 Bradymonadia bacterium | reverse complement strand
GCGACCTGCTCGAGCCATCCCTCCGAAAGGAGCAGCGCTGGCGCGAACTTGCCGTGGTGCTCGAGGTCCTGGCACGCCACAGGACCGGCGCCGCGCACGTCCAGGCACTGCTCGACCTCGCAGACCTCAAGTCATCGAAGCTCAACGATCTTGTCGGGTCCTTCTCGATCCTGCTCGACTGCGCCAGGACCGACGCGTCCCGGATTGAGGTCTGGGAGCGACTGCTTGCGAGCTGCGACGACCTCGACGCGGCGAGGCTCGTTGCCGACGCGCTCAAGCAGGCCACCAGCGCGCCGAACCTCACCCTCGAGCAGCGCTCCTACGTCTTCGCGGAGCTCGCGGTGCTCGAGGAGCAACGCCTTGATCGCCGCGACGAGGCCCGTGAGCACTGGGTGCGGGCGCTCGAGCTGAGCCCCGGCGACCGCAGCCTGCAGGGCGCGGTCGAGCGCGCCTACCGCAGCGCGGGTGCGTGGTCCGACCTTGCCGCCATGTATCGCGCGTCGGCCCGGGTTGCGACCTCAGCCGATGACCGGAACGAGCTCCTGGCCAAGCTTGTGGGTCTGCTGAGCGACCAGCTCGACGATGTCTCCGGCGCCATCGCGACGTGTCGCGAGCTCCTCGGCGCCGTGCCCGGCGATCTGGCCACGCTGCTGACGCTGCGCGGGCTGCTTGATCGCGAGGGTCGTTGGACGGAGCTGGTCGACCTGCTCTCGGAGCTTGCTTCGGCCGACGACGACCCGGGCCGATGCGCCTCCTACTGCCTCGACCGTGCAAGCCTGCTCGAGGACGAGCTGGGCGACCTCGACGGCGCGGTCACTGCCTGGCGCGATGCCGCTTCGCTCGACGCCGGCGCCGGAACCCTCGAGGCGGTCTTCGCCGCGATGCGACGGCATGGGTCGGAGCCCTCGTCGTCGCTGGACGCGCTCACCGGCCTGGCACTGCAGCTCGCGGAGGCCGCGGGCGACACCCACCGGGTCGCCGAGGCGTTGGCGCTCCGGGTTGACACGATCCGCGACGCAACGGCTCGCGCTCCGCTCCGGGCAAGGCTTGCCCGCACACTCGGGGCGGTCGGCGCCGACCCGCGCGAGGCGTTCGCCCTGCTGGCAGCCGGGCTTGCGGAGAGCCCCGCGGACACGGCGCTCCGGGGTGAGCTCGAGCGTGCGGCGTCGGAGCACGGGCTCTGGTCCGAGCTCGTCGAGGCCTGTCACGGTGCTGTCGCGGCCGCGCCCGAGACCGCGGTCGCGGTTGAGCTCCTCCTCACGGCGGCAGGTGTCCTGGAGTCGCAGCTCGGAGCGCCCGATCAGGCGGCCCAACGCTATCGGCAGGTCCTGGCGATGGAGCCCGGCAACGAGGTGGCGGCGCATCGCCTCGAAGCCGCGCTGCGGGCACTGGGCGAGCGCGAGCCGCTCGCACGCCTGTACGAGGAGCGGGCGGAGGCATCCGAAGGCGCCTCCGAGCGGCTCCAGTGGAGGCGCCGCGCCGCGCGGCTCTGGGAAGAGCCCCCGGCTGACGCCGACCGTGCGGTGGATGCGTGGTGGCTCGTGCTCGATGTGGCCGAGCGCGACGAGGAGGCATTCGATGCCGTCGAGCGGCACCTCGCCGCCCTGGCTCGCTGGGACTCGCTGGTCGATCTGCTCGCGCGCCGCGCGGCGGGTGCGCCAGCCCCGGAGGCCCGCGCCGCGCTGATGCAGGTTGGTGCGATCCGCGCGCGTCAGGGGCGGTACAGCGAGGCGGCCGAAGCGTATCGCGCGATTGTCGAGTCGGCACCGCTGGATCTCGAGGCGCTCCATGCGCTGTCCGAGGTCTACGAGCTCTCAGGGGCCGGCGCCGAGCTTGTCACGGTGTACGAGCGCCTCGCCGACGCCAGCGGCGACGACGAGGTGCGTGCGGAGTTCTCGCTCCGGGCGGCGCAGACCGCGATCGACCGAGCCGGCGACCCCGGCGCGGCACTCCGGCACGTCGAGTCGGCGGTCCTCTTCGGGGGTCCGACGCCTGAGGCCCTCGCACTGCTCGAACGGCTGCTCGATGTGCCGAGCACCTCGATCGCCGCCGCGAACACGGCCGAACCACTCTACCGCGTGCGGGGCGACCAGCATGGGCTCGCCCGGGTCATCGAGGCTCGCGCCAAGCAGGAGCCCGACCCGGGACGTCGGTCCGGGCTTCTGTCCGATCTCGCGCGGCTCCTCGACGAGCAGCTCGCCGATGCCGCAGGTGCTGGCCGACTGTATGCCGACGCGCTCGAACTCGCGCCCTCGCGTGAGGAGCTGCTCGCAGGGGCGATCCGGTGCGCCTCGGAGTCAGGGACGCTCCCAGACCTCGTTGCGCGGCTCGACCTCATCTCGCAGCAGGCTGCTGACGTGGAGACCGCCGCGCGGCTGCTGCGCGCCGGTGCCGAGGTCTGCGCCTCGATGATCGGTGATGACGAGTCCGCGATCGCGCGGCACGAGCTGGTGCTGAGCCTCATGCCGGCAGATGCTGCTTCGCTCGCCGAGCTCGATGCGCTGTACCAGCGGACGGGCAATCCCCGTGCGCGCGCCGGAGTCCTCGCCCGCCGCGCCCAGCTCGAGCAGGGAGCGGACGCCGCGTCGCTGCTCGTCGAGCAGGGCGAGCTGCTTGAGCTTGAACTGTCGGATCCCGCGGAGGCGCTTGCGAGCTACCTCGCCGCGCTTGCTGCCGATTCCGGGAGCGCCGCTGCAACCGAGGGTGTGGAACGGCTCCTCGAGATCCCGGCAACCTCAGGGGCGGCAGCGCGGGCACTGGCGCCACGCTATCGCGCCGTGGGTCGCTGGAGCGAGCTCGCCGCCGTGCTCGAACGGCTTGAGCGCGACGCCCCGGGCGCTGCGGAGCGCTGCGTGGTCCTGCTGGAGCTCGCGGCCCTGCGGGAGTCGCGGCTCGGCGACCCGACAGGTGCGCTTGAGGCCTATCTCGGAGTGGTCTCGATCGACCCCCGGAGCGTCGGCGCCTTCGATGCCATCGAGCGGCTCGCCGTCTCGTCGGACCAGCTTCGAAGGGTCGCCGCGGCGATGGTCGACGCGTCCGAGGCGGTCGACGCCGACGCGACACGGATCGACATCCTCCTGCGCGCTGCGGCGCTGCTCGAGCGGCGGCTCGGGCTGGTGAACGAGGCAGAGACGGCGCTCCGCGCAGTGCTCGAGGTGGCTCCTGGCGAGCCCCGGGCGCTGTCCGAACTCGAGAAGCTGCTTGTCCGGGCCGGCTCCTGGCCCGCGCTGCTCCAGTTCCTGGAGCAGCGCTCATCGAGCACGGCCGACGTCGGCGCTCGCACCCAGTACGCGTTGCGCATGGCCTCGATCGCGGAGCAAAGGCTGGGAGACCTCGATCAGGCCTCCGACGCCCTTCGAGAGGCGTGGCTGTTGGCGCCGCGCGAGCCCGGCCCGCTCGACGAGCTGATCCGGCTCGAGAGACGGCGCGAGTCCTGGGACACGCTCCGGGACCTGCTGCGTGACCGGGCGAGGCTCTGTGACGACCCGCGCGAGGCTGCACGGGTCTGGATCGAGGCCGGCGACGTGGCGTCGGAGCACCTCGATGACGCCGACGCCGCGATCGACGCCTACGCTGAGGCATGGAGGAAGTCGCACGACCCCGCCGCCTTCGAGGCCTGGGCGTCGGTGCTGCAGCGTGCGGAGCGCTGGACCGAACTGCTCGACGCGATCTCTGAGGTCGCGGCGTCGAGGCAGGAGCGCGACCGCGCATCGCTACTCCTGCGTGCCGCGACCGTGGCGGCAGAGAAGCTCGCGGACCCCGGACGCGCCCAGTCGCTCGCGCTGGAGGCGGAGCTCGCCGATCCAGCCGATCCCGCCCTGCGGTCCACGCTGCGCGCGATCTACCGGGCGAGTGGCCTGTGGGCCGAGCTCCTCGGCGAGCTGCGCCGCGCCGCAGAGACGGCCTCGAGCCTCGACGAGGCGATCGCACTCCGCGTCGAGGCGGCGACCGTGGCGGCAACCGAGCTCTCCGATCCCGCCGCCGCCGAGGCGGAGCTCCGCGCCATCCTCGACCGCAGTCCCGGGCATCCGGCTGCGGCAGCGGGCCTCGCCCGGCTCTACGAGGCGTCCGGTCGCCGGCACGAGGCCCGGGCGCTGCTCGAGGACTCCGCCGCGCGGCTTGGCTCCGTTCCGCGCGCGCTCCAGATCCTCACCGAGCTTGCCGACCTGTGTGAGCTGCGGCTGGGCGACCCGGGCGGCGCGATCATCGCGCTGACGAATGCCCTGCACATCGCGAGCCGTGACCTCGGGCTCACCCGCCGGCTCGGCGCGCTGCTCGAGAAGGCGGAGCGTTGGAAGGAGCTTGCGGATGTCTCCGAGCTGGAGGCGCGGTCGGCCGAGTCTGCCCCCGACCGCGTCGCGGCGTGGCTGCGGGTCGCCGAGCTCGCGCAACGGCGCACAGCCGAGCCGGCGCGCGTCGTCCGGGCGCTCGAGGAGGCCCGAAACCTGGCTCCTGACGATGTCGAGGTCTCAAACCGGCTGCTCGAAGCCGTGCTCGAGGCGGGCAGGCTCGAGGATGCGTCGGCGATGCTCGATGGCCTGATCGCGGCGCGTGAGAAGCAGGGACGCAGGGCCGACCTGTATCGACTGCAGTTCCTGAGGGGGCGCGTCGCCTCTGAGCGCGGCGACCTCGGGACCGCGCGGCGCGCCTGGCAGGCCAGCTTCTCGCTGAACGCCTCCTACGTCCCGAACATCATCTCGCTCGGCAAGCTCCACATGCAGCTCGGCGAGTCCGAGGATGCGCTCCGGGTCTTCCAGACCGCGCTGCTCCATCAGCACGCCATCGACTCTGACGCGACCAAGGTCGACGTCTTTTACCACCTCGGACTGCTCCGGAAGCGCGGCGGTGACCTCCGCCGCGCCAAGGACATGTTCTCCAGGGCCCTCTCAATCGACCCCCAGCACGGGCCCTCGCAAGAAGCCCTTCGCGAAATCGGGTGACCTCCATGCCGCTCAACGACAAGCTCCTCCTGCAAGCCGTACGAATCCTCCCGAGGCACGGCGTCACCCGGCTCCTTGGGACCGCCGCCTCCTGGCAGCTGCCCGTCGCGGCGCGCGAGCCCGTGTACCGCACCTTCGCCAACGCCTTCGGGGCCGACGTCGACGAGGCAGAGTACGATCTCAAGGCCTACCCGAGCTTCAACGAGTTCTTCAGCCGACGGCTGCGGCTGGGCCTCCGGCCTTGGATGGCGGCGGGCGACGAGGTGGCGATGCCCGCAGACGGCCGGCTCGACCAGTTCGGTCGCGCCTCCGAAGGCAGGCTGATTCAGGCCAAGGGCATCGACTACCGGGCAGAGGCGCTCCTGGGTGTCGCAGAGGACCTCGCCTGGACCCGCGACGCCTGGTTCGCGACGATCTACCTGAGCCCCGCCGACTACCACCGCGTGCACGTGCCGTGCGATGCGAGCTTCCATGAGATCCGGCGCACCGGCGGCGAGCTCTGGCCGGTCAACAACATCAGCGTCCCGAACGTCGACGGGCTGTTCGTGGTCAACGAGCGTGTCGCGGCTCAGTTCCAGTTCAGGGATGGGCGTCGCGGCGCCCTCGTGATGGTCGCGGCAACCATTGTGGGTGGCATCGAGCTTGCGGCGGCGCTCCCGAGCGTCGCGGGCGCAGGAGCCGTCTGGCAGGCGGGCGCTGCGGAGCCCCGGATCCGCCTCGATGCCGGCGCGGAGTTCGGCCGCTTCCTGCTCGGCTCGACCGCGGTTCTGCTCATCGAGGACCCCAAGGGCGAGTTCACGCCGGCACCCGACGCCGTCGCAGGGGCGTCGGTCAGGCTCGGGCAGCCGCTGCTGCTCCGTTCGGCTCCGGTGACCGAGCCAACGACGCCGCGCCGCCGGCGGGGACGCGGCTGATCCACACCGTGCTTGCCCGGTAGGGCAATTCGCATAGACTCCACACTCCCTCGCCTTCTTCGCATGTCCGGAACGCCTCCCCATTCTTCGCACCCACCGCTGCCCCTCGCAGCGCTGACGCCGGGTGCAGCGGGCTTCGTGGAGCCGTTTCCCTGGATCGACGTGCTCTTCGCGGCGGAGAGCCGTGACGCGGTGGACTCGTCTGAGGTCCCGGTCATCGAGGAGCTCACCGGCGAGCTCGAGGCGCTGCCCCCCGCCCGACCCTCGGGGACCGACCCCGCGATGCGGCCGACCGTGCGACTGGCGCAGGTGCCGTCGCGCCGTCCACCTCGCACGCCGACCCCCGCCGCGCCAGCGCGCACCATCCAGTCGACCCCTCCGCCTCCGCCGCCATCCTCCGTGTCGTCGGCCTCGCAGCCCGCGATCCCGCGTCTGCCGGCGGCTGTCGCTCCCCCGGCGCGTGCGCCCGGTGCTGGCGTCGACTTCGAGGACCTGCACACCGGGGCAGGCCGGCCCGCTCCAACGGTGCCGCCACCCGACGATGAACTGAGCGACCTCGTCCGCGAGGTCCTTGATGATGGCGCGCCCGTGCCGGCGGCGGTCCCCGACGACTGGTGGGCTCGCTGCTTCGACGAGTCCTACCTTGCGACGCTTCCGAGGAACCTTGGCGCAAGGACCGCCCGGGAGTGCCGGTTTGTGGTGGAGTCGCTCGCGCTCCCCGACGGGGCGCGGGTCCTTGACGTTGCCTGCGGCTTCGGCCGCCACGCGATCGAGCTCGCAGCGCGCGGCTACGCCGTGGCCGGCATCGATTTCTCGCGGCCACTCCTCGAGATCGGGCGGCAGGAGTCGCAGCGCCGCGGGCTCTCCGTCTCGTTCACGCAGGGCGACATGCGTTCGCTTGACTTCAGGGAGTCCTTCGCCGGAGCCGTCTGCCTCGACACGAGCTTTGGCTACTTTGACGACCGCACGAACTGCGATGTGCTCAGGTCGGTGCAGCAGGCGCTGGTCCCCGGAGGCCGCTTCGTGCTCGAGGTGTCGAACCGCGACTGGGTCGTCGGGAGGGTCCCGCGGCGCACCTGGTTCGAGACCGATACCGGGGTCGTCCTCGACGACGTGACCTTTGACCACGCCGCGAGCCGCCTGGTGGTCCAGCGCAACATCGCGGTGGGCGCGCAGCCTCCGGTCGAGCGCCACTCCTCGATCCGCATGTACGCGCTGCATGAGCTGCTCAGCCTGCTCCGGATCGCCGGGTTCAGGATTGTCGAGACCTCAGGCTCGATCGCGCATCGCGGGCGTTACCTCGGTGCAGAGAACCGGTCGCTCTGGGTCCTTGCGGAGCGTCCGAGGTAGCTTTGCGTCAGCGGAGCGACGTCACCGGGTGGCGCCGCTGCCCTCGAGCCCGGGACCCGAGACGCGGAGGGCGACCACCAACCCCTGCTCCGAGGCGGTGAACCCTCGGGCCTGTGCCGAGTAGGTACCCTCGACGTCGTACAGTTCGCCGGCGCGCAGGTTCGTATCGACCGTGCTGTCCGGGTACCCGGTTACGAGCAGGCGTGCGTCGCGCCGGCGCTCATCGACCAGCGTGAAGTTCGGACGCTGGCAGCCGGCGCCAGCCGCCGAGCCCTCTGCAGCTGGCGGGCAGCGATAGACGTCGACGAGGCGGCCGCGCACCGTGACCGACGTGCCGAACTTCGCCTTGCCATCGGCCTGCAGACCCGAGACGGACCACGCGCCGTCGGGATACCGCGCCACAACCTCGAAGGCCTCCGCCGGTGGGACCGGCGGAAGCTCGACCTTGGCTGGTGGCAGCGCTGCCTCCATGGCGGTCCGTGCGGCAGGCTGCTTGTCGCAGCCAGCAAGCGCGGCGAGACCGATCAGGGCTGGCAGCCACCGAGACATCTCAGCTCCTGCGTGGCCCCGCCTTCGACGGGAGTTGCACTGAGAGGGTACGCCCCTGCACCCGCGCGTCGCGAACCGCGGCGACGAGGTCCCGTGCGTAGCTCTCACGGATCTGGACCGTGGAGTGGCTGGCATGCAGCTGCACCGGCCCGAAGTCCTCGACCTCAAGCCCAGCGAGCTCCGCCAGCTTGCCGAGGAGCGCCTCACTCGACTCGAACGCGTCTGAGCCGAGGTTCAGCCGCAGTTCGACGAACTTCTCAGGCTCAGGCTGCGGCAACGGGATCGCGACAGCCTGGGAACCCCTGCCGCCGCGGCGGTCGCGCCGGCTGCGGTCCGAGGAGCGGTCCCTGCGCTCGGCGCGAGGAGGCTCTCCTTGGCGCGGAGCCGGGGTTGCCGGAGCCGCAGCCTCAGGCTTCGAGGCGGCCGGCGCCTGCTGAGCAGCCCCGTGGCGCGACTCGTTGCGACCGCCGCGGGAGCGTCCGTCCCGGTCGCGGCGCGTCCTGGCTCCCTGCTCATCCCCCAGCGGAGGCGTCGACGCGGACAGCGTCGCCGGGGCAGTGGCAGGTTGCGAACCCGCCTCGACCGGCCTTGATGCATTGCCGCTCGCCCGCTTCGACTTGAAGAGACGCCGCGGCCCTTCTGACGCCTCGATGTCAGCGTGCCCGGTGAGCAGCTCCACCACGCGCGCGGCGGGGACCTTGAACACGAGGGCCAGGGACTCGTCGGAGCGCCACCTTCCGCGCCGCCGTGACTTGCCGACATTGGACAGCCAGTCTGCGATCTGGTCGGCGGTCACGGCATCGCCCGTCACGCTCGGGGCGCGCGGGTCGCCTGCCTCGTCATCGGCTGCGGTCGGGACGTCGGCCGCCGGGATAGAGGCGACCGTGACCTCGACCGCGACCTCGGCAGGCGTGCTCGACGCCTCGTCGGAGCGGCCAGGCTGCTCATCGCGACCTCGGCGATCACGCCCACGCTCGCCGCGGCGGCGTCCGCGCTCCCTGCCAGACGGTGCCTCGGGAGCCGCCTCGGCGGGCGCACTCGTCTCGACGGCGGGAGCCTCGAAGCCTGCGGTCTCCTGATTCGCCGGGACCGGGGCCTCTGCCGCGGGTGCGGCGGGGCGGGGCGAGGGCGCAGCCGGCGGAGCCACCCGAGTGTCGGCCGGTGCGTCGGCGCTCACGCCCGTGGCGGGCGGCGGAGGCTCTGCAAGGGTCGGAGCCGGGGTGCGTGCTGCGGCGGCGAAGAGTTTCGCGATGGTGCGCGCGGCCGCAGGCTCCTGCGTGAGCCGGCGCGCGAACGGCAGGTAGCGGCCGTAGGGCAGCGTGTCGTCGGGGTCGATGCCCGCGACGAACGCGTTGATCGCGCGTGCAGCGCGCGCCTCCTTGACGGCCTCTGCGCTCGGCAGCGCGCGCAGGTGCAGCGGGATGCCGTAGAACTTGCGGAGCATGTTCATGCAGACGACGTCGGCCGCCGTCAGCAGCGAGAAGGCGACGCCGAACTGTCCCGCTCGCCCGGTTCGACCTGTCCGGTGGATGTACACCTCGGCGGCCTCGGGCATGTCATAGTTGATCACCGCGGGAAGCCCCGAGATGTCGATGCCTCGGGCCGCGACATCGGTCGCCACCAGGAACTGGATATGATCCCCGCGCATCTTGGCGAGGGCGCGCTCACGTTCGTCCTGCGAGAGGTCGCCGTTGAGCACGCCCGCCTGGAAGCCCTCTGCCAGAAGCGCCTGGTGAACACGGAAGGTCTCCGCGCGCGTGTTGGCGAAGACGATGGCTCCGTCGACCTTCTCGGTCGCGAGGATCCTGAAGAAGGCCTCCAGCTTGGTGCCCATCGGCGTCTCGAAGAGCTCGTGACGCACGCTCCGGGCGCCGACCTCGTCAGACGAGCAGTCGATCTCCTGGGCATCGTTCAACAGGTCGGCGGCGAGCCGCTTGACGTCGTCGGCGATCGTGGCGCTGCAGAGAAACGTCTGGCGCTGCTTGGGCACCCTGCCGGCGATGTCGCGGACGTCCTTCTCGAAGCCGAGCGAGAGCATCTCGTCGGCCTCGTCGAGGCCGAAGACCTCGACGCGGGAGAGGTCAACGCGCTTGCGCTTGACCACATCGAGGAGCCGGCCCGGGGTTGCGATGACGATCTGGGCAGAGGCGACCTCGGCGAGCTGCTGCTCGAAGGCCGCACCGCCGTAGACCGCGGCGGCGGCGATTCCCTTGCCGGAGCCGAGCCGGGAGATCTCGTTGGCGACCTGCTGGGCGAGCTCGCGGGTCGGGGTGAGCACGAGCCCCCTGACGCCCTTGGCGGCCGGGTCGATACGCTCGATCATCGGAAGCCCGAAGGCAGCCGTCTTTCCGGTGCCGGTCTGGGCACGGAGGATCGCGTCGCGGGTGGTCAGCAGCGCCGGCACCGCGGCGATCTGGATGGGAGTGGGATGGACGAAGCCGGCGGCCTCGATGGCGCCAAGGGTGGCCTCGGAGAGTCCGAGGTCGCGAAAGTTCACTTCTGCCATGAAGTTGGGGAAACCCGTCTGGAGGGAGGAGCGCGCCGTGGCGATGGAGCGAGGGCGGCGCGGAGGATGCCAGGATGAGCCGGATTCACTAGCGGATCGGCGCGTAGCGGATCGGCTCGAACGTGGCGATGATGATGCTCTTGGGGGTCTGGAAGACGTTCCGGGTGCCGGCCTGCACGAAGTCGTCGGCGCCGGAGCACGTGGTGCCTGGCTTGCAGATGATGGGGCTGATGCGGTTGGGCCCCGAGGGCAGGTCGATGGCGGCGTAGGTCCCGTCGGTGTTGGTCGCTGCGCGGCCGGGGAGCGGGAGCGTGTCGTTGGGGTTGCCGTTGAAGTAGGACAGCTTCGAGTCGCCATCGAACGAGATCCCGACGGTGGCGTTCACGATGCGCTGCGGCCGATCGGCGTCGACGCGCGTGGGGTCGCCGCAGTCGCGGATGGTGCCTGCGATGGCGCCGTGGGTGTCGTCGATACCGCCGGCGAGGCCGACCGCGGGGGGGATTGTCCGCCAGGCGCCGTCGCTGACGGTGTTGGCGCCGATGTTGACGAACCCGTCCACGGCGAGGTCGGAGGCGGTGAAGAGACCGTACTCCCAGGTGTCGCGCCAGCGGGACTCACGGCCCGAGACCTTGAAGGCGACGCGGGTGTTGGTCGGGACCTCCTGCGTGGTCTCGAAGTACCCAAGCTCGGTGTTGTCGGGCTCGACGGGGTCGGGGCCCGAGATGGTGTGGCCGAAGATGAGCGTCGGCGAAGGCTCGGTGGCCAGCCCGTTGTCAACGAGGCGCTGCTCGCAGGCGGCCTTGATGGCGGGATCGGTGATTGCCGAGCAGTATCCGATGAAGCCGTAGCACTCGTCCTTGCTGTCGATCGAGGTGTCGTCGGCCTCCGCGGCCGCGAGCGCAGCCTCGGCCGCGTCGACCATGGCGGTGACCTCGGTGGGCGGCGACTCCCCGAACGCGGCGTCGCACCGGCATGCATCAAGCTGGAAGCACTTGATGAAGGGGTCGGTGTCCGAGTCATCTTCAAGGAGCCTGCACTCGGACAGGTACAGGAAGGGCAGCAGCAGGGTCTCGTCGTAGATCGAGACGCACAGGTTCACCGGCTGGGAGCCTGACCCGAATCGCTCGACCTGGCCGCGCACCTTGGCAACCTCTGGCCCTGTCTCGCCGGCCGAGAAGAAGCCTTCCTCGGACTCGTAGCAGGTGACGTTCGGGGCAGAACTGAGCGGTTCGAAGCTGTCATCGTCGGCGAGTGCGGCCGGCTGCGTGGCGGCGATCAGGCAGACGTTGTTGATGCAGCGCTGGTCGCTGCCGGCGACCGGCGGGCACTCGGCGTCGGAGTTGCACTCGAAGTAGATGGTCGGGATGTCATAGCGCGTGTCTCCGCCCGTGTCGGTCCCGGAGGTGTCGCTCTCGGTGTCGGTCCCGGAGGAGTCACTGCTGGTGTCGCTGTCGGCATCACCGGTCGAGGTGTCGGCGGTGTCCGTCGAGGTATCGGCGGTGTCCGTCGAGGTGTCCGAACCACCCGACGTGTCGGTCGCCGTGTCGGAGCAGGCGGCGAGGGGGGCAGTGCAGAGAAGCGCGAGCGTCAGGCTGAATCGGCGGGGGATCGACATCGGGGGCCTCCTTGGAGGACGAGCGACGGGAGTTGCGTGGGAGGGGTGCAGAAGAGCGCGGCTCCCTTTTTCGGATTGCGGCCTCAAAAGCAAGCGAGAATGCCAGTCCGATGACAAAATCGGGGTCGGAGCGGCTGGCGGGTGATGGTCTGCGCCGCCGGGCAGGGTACCCGCTGCGGCGATGTGACTTCTCGCTTGACGTCCCGGGTCGTGCCGCGTAGGAAGTCTCTCCCGTTCGGGCTCCCATGCCCGAAACGCCCAGGCGCTTAGCTCAGCGGGAGAGCACTTCCCTGACACGGAAGGGGTCAACGGTTCAAATCCGTTAGCGCCTACTCAACCATGCCCCATGTGGGCCTGTCCGCCACGAGTTGGCAGGCCGGTCGCGTGGGGCTTGGAGTCTGAAGGGCTGCTGCTGGCCCCCTGTGGAGAAGCCTCCATGCCGAAGATGAAGTCAAACCGTTCTGCCGCGCGCCGCTTCTCGTTCACGGGTACGGGCAAGGTAAAGTACGCCAAGGCGAACAAGCGCCACATCCTCACCAAGAAGTCGTCGAAGCGTAAGCGACGTCTGGCGCAGAACGCCGTGCTCGGGGACTGCGACGCGGGGCACATCGCCAAGCTGCTTCCGTACGGGCGCTGACCGACACCCGGCCGCCTGCGCGGCCCGGTCGAGGCTCCCCTTCGCTCCCATCGTTTCCTCCGCTCCCTCCAGAGTCCCGTCATGCGCGTCAAGAGAGGCTTCCGGGCCCGCCGCCGTCGTAACAAGATCCTGAACCAGACCTCGGGCTTCCGTGGCCGCCGAGGCACCATCTTCAGGGTCGCCAAGAACTCGCTCTTCAAGGCCCTGCAGTACGCGTTCCGGGACCGCCGCGCCAAGAAGCGCAGCATGCGTGCACTCTGGATCGCCCGCATCAACGCAGGTGCCCGCATCAACGGCATCTCGTACAGCCGGCTGATCCACGCCCTCAAGAAGGCCGGTGTCGAGCTCGACCGCAAGGTCCTCGCCGCCGTCGCCCTCCACGACCCCGACGGCTTCCGTACGATCGTCAAGTCGGTCGCCTGACCGACACCGCAGCCGTCCTCCACCACCCGAGTCGCGGTGGCCGCTCCCCGGGTCGGCTGCAGCGCAACTCCCGTGGACCCTCGACCCCGGCTGCCCATGTCGATCTCCCCTCCCGCCCCAGACCCCTCGACGTCCGGCAGCCCGCAACCCGGGCTGCTCGCCGAGCTTGAGGCACACGCCGAGGCCGCTTTCGCGGCGACAGCCACCGAAGAGGCGCTCCTGCATGCCAAGGGCGCCTTCCTCGGCAAGGCCGGCCGGCTCGCCGCCGCCCTCGCACGCATGAAGGACCTCCCTCCCGCGGAGCGACCCGCGTGGGGCAAGGCCGTCAACGCCGCCAAGGATGGCATCGAGGCGCGCCTCGAGTTTCACCTCGACCGCCTTCGCACCGAACGAAGGCTCCGCGACCTCGAGGGACCCCGCGTCGACCTCACCCTGCCCGGGCGCAAGCCCGCTCCAGGGGCCATCCATCCGCTCCGCCTCGTCGAGCGCGACATGCTCCGCGTCTTTCGCGACATGGGCTTCGACGTGGCGCTCGGTCCAGAGGTCGAGACCGACTTCCACAACTTCGAGGCGCTCAACTTCCCGCCGGACCACCCCGCGCGCG
>JBILLP010000335.1:0-4492 GCA_044376025.1 Bradymonadia bacterium | reverse complement strand
GCCCCTTTCTGGGGCTCCCAGGAGCGCACCTCGAAGTAGGAGGGCGTCGACCCGATCGCCCGGGTGTTCCAGTTCGTGTCACCCGCGACCAACTGGACGTTGGCCGACATGGTGGGGGCGACCGCCGCGACGGTCGGGATCTCGCGCGCGATCGCCTCGGCGTCGTCCTCGGTGATCGAGCCCAGCGAGCCTTGCGCAGAACGGGCACCGCCCATCGATGCCCCGGCAGGCACGACGATCAGCAGGTTGGCGCCAAGCGACGACATGCTCGCCTGGACCCGCTGGCGCGCACCGGCGCCGAGCGCGCTCGTCGTCACCACCGCGGCGATGCCGATCAGGATGCCAAGCGCGGTGAGCGAGGCACGGAGCTTCGAGCGGGAGAGCGAGCGCAGTGCGAGCCGGAGCGCCATCCACCAGCCCCGGACAACGGCGAGCGGCCCCTCGCGCCCCTTCTCGAGCGCCCGCATCCCTTCGCGGCCGTCGCGCCCCGACGACGCGTCATCGGTACGGGCGACAAGGCGTCGCTCGCGCACCGGCTCGTCAGACAGGATGAGCCCGTCGCGCACGGTCACCGTACGGGTGGCGGCGGCGGCGACCTCGTGCTCGTGGGTGACCATGACGATGGTCAGGCCACGCTCGTGGTTGAGCCACTGCAGCAGCGCCAGGACGCTGTCGGTGGTCTGGGTGTCGAGGTTGCCGGTCGGCTCGTCGGCGAGCAGCACCGCCGGCTCGGTGACCAGCGCGCGGGCGATCGCGACACGCTGCTGCTGGCCTCCCGAGAGCTGCGACGGGTGGTTGTGCAGACGGTCGCCAAGCCCGACGAGCTCGAGCGCCCTGATGGCACGCTCGCGCCGCTCCTCGGCGCCTACGCCCAAGTAGACGAGGGGCAGCTCGACGTTCTCGAGTGCGCTCGTGCGCGGCAGCAGGTGAAAGCCCTGGAAGATGAAACCCAGCAGCTCGCGTCGGACCTGCGCCCGCTGCTCGGCGTCGAAGGTCGAGACGTCGTAGCCATCGAGCACATATCGGCCGGCGGTCGGGCGATCGAGGCAGCCGATCAGGTTCATCAGCGTGCTCTTGCCTGAGCCGGACGCGCCGATGATCGCGACGAACTCTCCTCTCTCGATGCGCAGCGACACGCCCTTGAGCGCCTTGAAGCTGACCTCGCCCGAGAGGTACTCCTTCTCGATTTCAACGAGCTCGAGAAGCGGCTGTGCCTCGGTCGGCATCAGAAGACCCGCGGTCCGCGAAAGCCGCCCTTGCTGCCGCTGCGCGCGGTCGCGTCGGTCTCGTCGACAATCACCTCGACGTCTGAGGCCAGGCCCGAGCCCTCGACCTGCGTCCTTGTGCCGTCGGTGATGCCGGGGCGCACGGGCAGCGCGACCGCCCTGCCCGCCCTGACGACGTAGATCCGGCCTTCTCCCGCACCTGCCGACGCCCTGGCCCGGCCGGCGCCCCCCGCGGTGCGGGGCGGCTCCGCGCCCGAACCCTGCCCCGAGGCCTCAGGCAAGGCAACCGTGTCGCTCGGCCGGTAGCGGAGTGCGGCATTCGGGACGAGCCAGGCCTCGGTGACGCTCGCGGTGACCACCGTGATGGTCGCGGTCATGCCGGGCCGGAGGCGCAGGTCGGGGTTCGCGACCTCGATGACCGTCTCGTAGGTCACGACGCCGCTGGTGGTGGTCGGGTTGATCCGGATCGAGGTGATCCGACCCGGGAACTCCTCGCGCGGATACGCCTCGACCTTCGCCCGGGCCCCCATTCCCTCGCGAAGCTTGCCGATGTTCGCCTCGTCGACGTTGGCGATGACCCGCATGCGCGTCAGGTCGTTGGCGATGACAAAGAGCGTCGGTGTCTGGAAGCTGGCCGCGACCGTCTGCCCCGGGTCGATGGCACGGCTGGCGACGATCCCGTCGATGGGCGCGAGGATGCGCGTGAAGGTGAGCTGGTTCTCGACCTCCTCGAGCGAGGCCCGCGCCTGGGCGATCTGGGCGTCGGCGAGCGCGACCGCGGCGCGGGCGGCGTCCCGCTGGGCGACCGCGGCATCGACGTCGGCCTGTGCGTTGAGCTGCTGAGACCGCAGGTCCTGCGCGCGGGCGAGCGTCTGCTCGGCCAGCGTCAGGTTGGCCCGCGCCTGTCCGCGCTGCGCGCTCGCAGCGAGCAGGTTGGCCCGCGACTGGCCCGCCCGCGCCTCGTACGACTGGGGGTCGATCTCCGCGAGCAGGTCCCCCTTCTTGACGACCGAGTTGTAGTCGACCGCTACCGATGCGATGCGCCCGCTGACCTGCGCGCCCACCTGGACCTGCAGCAGCGGCTGTACCGTGCCGGTCGCACGCACGACCTCCTCGATGTCACCGCGCGAGAGCAGCTCGGACACAAAGGGGGGAGCCTCGGGCTCGGCGGACTGCCGGCTCGACCAGTACCAGTAGCCGCCACCTGCCAGCGCCGCGACGACGACGAGCCAGAGCCACCCACGCCTGCGGCCTGGGCGCCCGAACCGATGCTGCGGCGAGGCCGCACTTGCCTGAGACTCACTCATTCCCTGACTCACACATGATCGACCTGCGATGCGTTGTCGCCACACCACCTGCTCGGGGGTGCGCCGGTAGGAGCGGTTCCGCGCCGCTCAGGATTGCCGGCTGCCCGCAGGAAGTGCTCGACATGCTCGATGACGAAGCGCTCGCGCGACGCCACCAAGGGATGGAGCGGCTGCAGCTCTTGAAGATGCCGCCAGGCGATGAACGGAGCGGCCCATTCGAGGTGCATCAGGTCGACCGAGCCATCGCGCAGCCACCCCTCGACCTGAAGCCTGCCAATGATCGCCCGGACGGCCTCAGGGCCGCCGGACCGACCCACGAAGTCGAGGCGGCCAGCGTGCGCGAGCCGCATGCCGTCGGTCATGATGACCCTGAACAGCAGCCGCTCGCGCCGCCGTGTGAACCGATCGATAAAGTGGCTCCCGACCCGCCGCAGGTAGTCCCGCGCATCGACGATCGGCTCCGACAGGAATCCATCGACGTGCTCGACCAGCTCCGCACACTCTCCGTGGAGGATCTCCTCGAAGAGCGCCTCCTTGCTCGAGAAGTAGTGGTACACCGCACTCTCGCGAATCCCGACCGCCCGGGCGATGTCCCTCAGGCTCGTTCCGAAGTAGCCGCGCTCCGCGAACAGCTCGAGGCTGGCCTCGAGAAGTTCGCTGCAGGTGTCGCGAGAGCGGTCGAGGCGCGGTCGTCCAGGTCGCATCGGCGCTTCCTTAACGATCGTTCAATGGTTCACAAGGCGGCGCGCGAGCCCCGTCGCAGCGCGATTTGACCTCGATCCGCACCCCCACTACGAGCCGCCCCCCTTGGCCGGCGGGACCCTCCGCCGGCTCGCAGCAGGAGCCGCCGCCGTGAGTCCCTTCGTCGAGACACATCGAGCCTGGAAGTCTGCCGCAGCGAGCCTCCTGTTGGCGCTCGCGGCCTGCTCGAGCGGAGGTGGCGGCTCGGGCACGGGCGTCGACGCCACGGACGACACCCTGCCTGAGGACTCCCTCGACGACACCACGGACAGCGGGACTGACGACACTGGGGCCGACGACGGCTCAGGCGAGGACACCGGGCGCGACATCGAGGATGACACGGCGGCCGACGCCCCCGGCGACACCTCTGACACCTCACCGGGCGACACCTCCGACACCTCACCCGACGACACCGGCGGAGCTGATGCCGACGCTGCGGACTCCGGGGCAGGCGACGTCGAGGACGCCACCGACGCCGATGCCGACGACGACGGCGGCCCCGCGAATGCCTGCGGCGCGCTCGGCGGCATCTGCGCCGGCACCGAGGCGGCCTGCCTCGATGGTGGAGGCAGGGTCGAGCCCTCAGGGGCCGCGGGCTGCGTCTTCGACGACGGCCCTGGTGTCTGCTGCAAGCCGCCGCCGCCGGCGGAGACGGGCGAGACCTGCGCCGACTTCGGAGGCATCTGCGCCCCGATGGCGGGCTGCAACTTCACCGGGGGAGCCTTTGCCCCCTCGACGGAGTGCGGCTTCCCGTTCGTCTGCTGTGTGCCGCCGACCATCTGCGGAGAGGAGGATGTGTTGTGCTGCAACGACATGACCTCGTTCAGGCCTGCCTGCTCGCGCGGTCAGTGGATCTGCACCATCGAGGGCACGCAGATGCGCGACCCGGCCGACTGCCCCTGAGCGGGTGCCGCGCCCTGCGGGCCCGGCCCTTCCATGACCCAATCTTTCATGTATGACGCGGCGCGTCCAAGACGCGTGGACCGAGGCCCTCGGCGCGCGTCACAGCCCCCGACCGCGCCCCGATGTACTTTCAAGACCTCATCCTGACGCTCCAGCGCTACTGGTCCGAACGAGGCTGTGTGATCCAGCAGCCCTACGACATCGAGAAGGGGGCCGGGACCTTCAACCCGGCGACCTTCTTGCGGTCGCTGGGCCCTGAGCCCTTCTCGGTCGCGTACATCGAGCCCTGCCGGCGCCCTGCTGACGGCCGGTATG
>JBILLP010000606.1:0-13651 GCA_044376025.1 Bradymonadia bacterium | reverse complement strand
GCCGTAGGAACCTTGGTCATGGAACGCGCGTGCGGCAACTACACGGAGTGCCGCGGCATTGAGCGGGACCGCAAGTTCCAGGCTGAGGCGAGCCGCGTGGTCGCCTGGGCCGGCGTCGCCGCGGCGCTCGGTGGCGCGACGTGGTTGATCGCGTCCCATCATGCCGACAGTGGTTCGACCGAACGGTCGCGCGGGCCGGCTCGGGGCTCGCAGGGGCCCTTCGGCCGGTCAAGCGGCTCGACCTTCGAGGAGCTGCGCCTTGAGCTGAGCCCCAGTTATGTAGGATTCGGGCTGCGATGGTGAGCCAGCGACCCGACGAGGTGATGCTTGAGGCCGGCCTGCGGAGCCGGGTCAAGAGGTTTGCCGAGCGTGCGGCGCAGGGTGCACAGACGTCGGTGGTCGTTGCCAGCGATGCCTACGCGCTCGGGCTCATGCTGGTTCGAGACGAGGAGGCGGTCGGAACCGCCTCGGCGCTGGCGCCCGGGTTGTCGCGGTGCGCGGTCATGACCTTTGACGTGCGTGTGCACCAGGGGGAGTCGCAGGCGTACGCGGATCATCTCGCGGAAGGGGCCCGCGACACGCTCGATGAGATCGCGCCGATTCACTCTGCGATTGCGATTCGGCCCGCCTATGATAGTGAGGGGAACTCTGTCACCCGACTCGGCCGAAGCCGGCTGGGCGTCTGCCGGTTGTTGCCAGCAGAAGGAGAGCGTCGCATGGCTGTAGGAAGCGCAATGGGGACGAATCCGCTGGGGTTGCCTGAGCGGGGTCGTCCGCTGATCGACGAGATCCTCGACAAGGTTCGGGCGGTGTGTGAGCCGCGTTCTCCGAACTGGCAGGACGCGCTCCGAGGCGAGCTGGAGAAGATCCTGTTTCGCGGATTTGAGGATGGGCAGCTTGTAACGGCCGATGACATGAATCGGATTGTTGCGGCGCTGCAGTACCTCTACTCGACACGCGGACAGGCCGCCACCGCGCCGACGGGGGGCACGCGTGTGTATCCTGGCGGTGTGCTGCCGCAATCAGGCCGCTGACCCGGAGCATGACATGACGAATCTCGACGGGACATCGGCGATACCGCATGCATCTTCGGCATGGTCCACAGTGGTGGATGTGCATGGCGCCGTGGGTTCGGGCAAGACGGTGGTGGTGTCATCGCTGTTGCAGGCGCTGAACGAGGTGACGATGCAGCCGCGAAGTCGCGTGACGTACGCGCTGAGCGGCGGCATGACCGATCAGCTCCGGTCGCTGGCGGGCGCGGGTCGGTCGGCGCGGACAGGCGTGGTGCTTCGCGACGTGCGGGCGGCGAGGGTGAACACGACCGATTCGCCGTTCATCGAGAAGGTGGAGATCTCCCTCGATGGCGCCGCCGAGCCCGACATTCATGTGGGGGCCTTTCCGGGCGAGGCGCTTGTCGACAACGGGGGCCTGTCGCCCGCGTCGTTGATTCAGCGCTACAACAACGACGAGACTTCGCTGCTCGTGGCCGTGTTCAATCCCTATTCGTGGAACGAAGACATCGCGCGGCGGGCGCTGTTCAGCTTCACGGGCCGGTTGCTCGAGAAGCTGGATCTGCCCGTGTACGACGCGATCATGACGGCGGTCAGACAGCTCTTTGGCACGCCCGAGTCAGCCTTGACGGGGCTTGGTGCGAAGCCTGACGCGGCATCGCACCACGGAGCCCTGGCACTCGATCCGGTGGTCCCTGAGCTGCCCGAGGTCTGTGCGCAGATCGGGCGCCTGCGGATCGAGTTTGATCCGCGCGAGACGCGTGACACACGCCGCATGTTTCCTGCGGTGCTCGAGAACAGCGACGAAGAGTCGCTGTACAACGCGCAGGAGCTCTATCTCTGCATGGAGCGGGTGGTGAAGGCGTGTGTCGCCGATCGCGCGGCGTCGACGCGCGCGCTGGCGCAGGTGGTGCGCGGGGTGCGCACCGCGGCGGTGGTCTGCCTCACGCACATGGATCTGGCGAAGTGGACGCCGGCCGTGGGCACAAGCGACATCGACCTCATCGAAGAGCAGCTCGAGGTGGGAGCCGTCATCGGAGCGCGCGCGAAGATTCTCCTCAAGCAGATGGCCTACACGACGGAGTTCAACAAGTTCTCGCGGCGCTACCCGGGCGAGCCCGAGAGTGTGGCCCGCCGCCCGACGCTGGTCGACCAGCAGCCGCTGATGGGCCGTCAGATCTGGGCGAACATCCTCGGACGCCACGAGGACCTCACGCGCCGTGGCATTCTGTCTTCGAAGCCCGGCGGCGCAGGCTCCGTCACGTCGGTCCATCGCTTCTGAAGCGTCGAATCACCGGATCTCTTCAGCGCATCAAGGACAAGGCATGTCGATTCAGTTTGGGTCCGTGAGTTCTATCGCGGTCGACATTCACGGCGCCGTCGGTTCGGGCAAGACTGTCGTCGTCTCGTCGCTGCTCAAGGCGCTTGACGAGCAGGCGGCGGCGCCGGGGAGCAAGCTTGTCTTTGGGCTGAGCAAGGGCATGCAGATGCAGCTCATGCGCATCGAAGGCGGCACGACCGGCGATCGGACGCCGCCCATCATGACCGACGTGCGCGCCATGCGGATCGACGATGCGCAGGCGTCGGCGAGCACCGAGAAGATCGAGGTGTCGCTCGACGGCAAGAAGGAACCAGACATCCACATCGGCGCGTTCGCGGGTGAGAGCTTGACCAACCTCGGGGGCGGGTACAGCCCCGCGGAGATGGCGTCGCGGTACAACGAAGACCAGACCCGACTGCTGGTGGCGGTCTTCAACCCCTACAATTGGAATCAGGACGTCGCGCGCCGCGCGGTGTTCAGCATGACCGCGCGGCTGATCGAGAAGCTCGGGCTGACGCTCTACGAGGCCATCATCACATCGGTTCGTCAGATCTTCGGTACCCACGAGTCGCAGGTTTCGGGCGCGATTCCTCCGCCCGAGCACCTGCGGCACGGGGCCAACGAGGTCGGCGTGGTGGCGCCCGACCTCAAGATGCTCTGCGAGGCGGCCGGGAACGTGAGGATCCACTTTGACCCGACCGAGACCCGGGATGCCCGCCGCATGTTCCCGGCCGAGCTGGAGTCGACCACCGACGAGACCGTGTCGGCGGTCGAGGAGGTCTATCTCTCGATCGAGCGCATCGTGCAGGCCGCCAGCGCCGATCGGATGGCGGCGAACCGGGCCTTGATGCAGGTGGTCCGAACCGTGGAGACCTCGTGTGTGGTCTGTCTGACCCACCTCGATCTCAAGGAGTGGACGCCGGCGGTCACCGACGAGGACTTCGAGAAGCTCGAAGAGACCCTTGGCGTCGCAGCGGTCATCGGCGCCCGGTCGAAGATCCTGTTGAAGCAGATCGCCTACCGCACCGAGTTCACGCGCCACGCCCGAAAGTACGCCGGCGAGAACGACGGCGCCGCGAGAAAGCCGCAGCTCACCGCGCTCGAGCCCTTGATGGGTCGGGCCGTGCTGCGCAATGTCATCGGACGCTTCGAGGAGCTCCGCCACAAGGGCATTCTCTCGTCGAAGGATGCCGGCGTGGTCCCGTTCTCGGCGGGCGGTGACGAGTTCTCGCAGGCGCCGATTGTTCCGGATTACGCGATCGACAGCACCTACCCGCCTGTGCCGCAGACCATCCCGACGAAGTCGCGGCTCGACAAGACGCAGGCTGAGGTGTCGGACGGGTACTCGCTGGGTCCCACGGCGCCAGCGGTCAGCCCCGCGGTGCCAGCGTCATCCTACGACGCGGCGCCGATCGGGCCGCACGAGAAGATGGGCGTGTCGCAGGTCGACATGTTCGGCGAGGGGGTCTACACGGGGCTGCTCTGGTTCGGGTGGTTGGGCCTGGCAGGCGGGGCGGCTGCAGTGGGCCTGGCCCTGGCCTCGAAGTTCGGTGCCGGGCAGTTGGGGTTTCTGCCGCTGCCCTTCTTCGGCAAGGTCGCGGCGATCGGGGGCTTGGTCGCGCTTCTGCTGCTGAGCATCGGGGCGGGGGTGATCAGGGTCATGAGCCGCATGACCTCCGCGCCGGCGCGGTGGCAGTTTGTCGACGACACCAAGCAGGACCTCGAGATTCGAGGCATCGGCAGCCAGCCCATTCGCGTGCCTTGGGACCAGGTCGAGATCTCTTCGACGCCGCTGGCCGAGTCGCTGGGGCTCGGATGGATCGGTCCTGATCGGATCACCGGGTTGATGGCGGCGAACATCGACGCGCTGTGTGGACACCTCTCCGATGAAGAGGAACCCATCAAGGCGCCGAGGCGCGTGTGGCTTCCCGACCTTCGGATCGTGTTCTCGGCGCTCTTCTGGCTCGTCGGCGTCGTGTCGCTCGCCCTGCTTGCCTGAGAGCGCGTCGCGTCTCCTCCATCCTGACCGGAAGCTCACCGCATGAGTGGAAGCCTCAACCTCAAAGACTACCTCCGAAGGAGCGGGCGGCTTGGACCGTACGGCACTGAGAGCGCCAGCCGCGGGCAGGGCATGCAGCACGAGCCGACGTTCTTCGCCGTTGCGTCGAAAGAGGGTCAGCTCGGTACCATCGAGTCGGTGCGCATGGGCACCGTGCAAGAGAAGATGCTGTTTCTCGGAGGGCCGCGGTTCTCGCACGCGGCGCTGTTGACGCATCTTTCGGTCGAGGAACCCGACAAGTACACCACCAAGGACCGCGGCTACTACCTGCGCATGATCGATGATCAGGAGTGGCGCGCCAACGGGGGACCGCCCCACTTCGGGATGGGAGAGGGAGACGCGGGACCTGCCACGACGTCCGCGGCCCCGACCGCGTTGCTGATGGTCCCGACCTCGCCCTCGACCGCGCCCCCCGGGTCGCCGCGCGTTCAGGCACCACCGGCCGCCGCCCCGGCGCGTCCGCCGGCTGCGGCGCCCACCTCGCTGCTGGTGCCGCCGCGCGACCGAACCTCACTGCTGCGTCCGGGCTCCGAACCTGAGTCGCAGCCGCCCGGGAGCGGGCGCCATGCCCGTGCGCCGCGGGCGGCGAGCGCAGAGGGCGCGCAAGACCCGCAAGCGTCCACGCCGCGTCAGCGGAGCGCCCCGGAGCCTTCGGCTCGGAGCCCGGTCTCGCGTGCGCCGGCAGGGGGCGACGACGCAACGCGCGGACGCGGGGCGGGCGCTCCAGACCCAGACGCGGAGCACGACCTTGATGCCCCGGTGTCGGGCGCCAAGCGGCGCGCCACGGTGATCATCGGGACGATCGCGGCGCTCGCGGTGCTGAGTGTGATGGTGGTCTGGCTCGTCAAGGGCGGCGGCCCCAGTCAGGCGGACCCGGTTCAGGCCGTAGGTCGTGACGGTGAGGCCTCACCGCCCGCCGCGGAACAAGGCGCCGCGACCGTCGCCGCGGGGTCGGCTCTCGGTGTCGGGGTCGCCGCCGATCCCGACACCGGAGCGCCGGCGCCGCCGCCGGTGCTGGATTGCCAGCGTCCAGGGAGCAAGAAACACGGGCTAGGCCGACCTGACCAGCTGACGCTCACGAAGAGTGGGTCCAGGTACACTGCGAGCGTGAGCGGTTCGCAGGAGTGGTGCCTCCTGGCTGCCTGCGCCAAAGGGGCGCAGGCGGAGACGTGGCAGGAGGCCGACCCGAGTTCGTGGGCCGGGGCGTTCGCGACTGTCAGCAAGCAGCGGGTTGCCGCAGGCATCGTTGTCGAGCTGAGCGAGCCAACACCTTGCAACTCGAGAGAGGGAGAGAAGGCCTTCTTCTGGGCGTGGAACCTCACTGCGGCCTACGTCTGTGACCCTGGGAAGGAGGGCGAGTGGTGTGCGGGCAAGTCCAGGGCGCAGTCGCCGCCCCCGCCCCACAACCTGGATGCAGGGCGCTCCGGCAACCAGGACGTGGGCGTGCCTGACAATGGGGGATCGAGCCAGCAGCCCCCAACGGCCGTGGGGCAGCCGGACACGGGGACGGCCACTCCGGTGACATCGCCCACTCCGCCGGACGACTGCCCAGAACTCAAAGATTGTAGGTCTGAGTGTCATCTAAATACGCCTGGTGATAACCCAGTGACATGCGTTCGGAACTGCAACGATAGATTTAAATGCAGCCGCTGACCTCCGCGAGGCCTTCGCCCATTCTGGAATCGACCCGATCTTCTGAACGTAGACGCACCCCATGTCACAACGCTCCACACCTGTCGCACTGATGGTCCTGCTGCTTCCGGCGCTGCTTCTGGCGGGGGGGGGCGGCGCGATCTGGTATGCGGCTGCCAACCGCTCGGTCGAAGGAGCTGGCTCGGGGGCCACGCTGGAGCCTGTCATGCCAGCGACCGAGGTGGGCAGCGCCGGGGGTATCGCCCCACCCGTGAGTGTGGCGGCGGCGTCCGCCGGGCGTGCACCCTCGGTCGAACGCCAACCGAGCGATGCGGGCAGGCTTTCGCCGGTCCAGACGCCACGGCCACCCGTGAGGCTGTCGGCCGACGCGTCAGCACCGGTAGACGCCGGGCAACCCGCCGAGTTCGCCGATGCCGGGACGCGGCCAGTGACCTCTCCTCCCGGTGGTCGCCGACGCCGGTCGCGACGCGCCGGCACCCCCGACGCCGGCACCCCCGACGCCGAGCCCGCGCCCGCCAGTCCCGGATGCGTCGCCGCCGCCCGCCGCGGCGTGCTACGAGAGGGAACAGGAGGTTCCCAAGTCGAGGTACGCCGACTACGACGCTTGCAAGACGTACTGTGAGTCATCGTGCACTTACGGCACCAAGCAGATTCAATGCAAGCGAGCCTGCCGCTCGGCGTTGCGCCTATGAAGTTTCTTCTCGCGACGGCAGATCGCACCTCGGAGCGCGACGGGTTGCCCAGGTCGGCTCGCCTCGCCCCTCCGTGGCTCTCCGTTGCGGTGGCGCTGCTTGTCGTGGCGCTCTCGGCGTGCCGCCTGGCGCCTTCGGGTGGAGGCGTCGACCTCGGGTTGACCTCCGCGGAGCGTGCGCTCGCCGATCGGCTCGACTTCGCGAGTGGCGTTGTGCGCGATCCGGACGGGGCCGACATCACGGTCCTGGTCTTCATGGACCTGAGTCGACCGCATGCGGGCGAGGTGCACGCCAAGGTGCGACAGCTCCTCGAGAGCGACGGATTTCGCGGTCGGATCCGGTACCTTGTCAAGCCAGTCGAGGTGACGCAGAACACGGCCGGGTACTACGCGGCGCTGGCGGCGGCCGAGGCGGAGCGGCAGGGAAAGCTGGAGGCCTTTCTCAATGCGCTGCTCGCCGCGCCGGCCGAGATGACCGAGGCCGGGCTCGATGCGGCGGTGCAGGCAGCGGGACTCGACGCGGCCGCGCTCGACGAGGCGCTCATCGAGGAGCGCGGCCGCGACACGGTCGAGGCATGGTGGCAGCTCGCCTACGGCATGAGGGCCGTCGAGAGCCCGGCCGTCTTCATCAATGGCGAGATGGTTCAGGGCGAGAAGGCGGTGGCGGACCTGGAGCGGGTCGCCCGCGAGGAGCGCTCGCGGGCGACGGAGTTTGCACGGCAGCAGCGTGGCGATGCGGTGGCCCGTCACCTGATCGCGCGACTCGACGCGATCGAGCCGGTGGTCTTGATGCCGGACCCTTCGGAGCGGATGTGGGTGCCGGTCACGGCAGGCGACTCAGCGTTCGGCGACCCGGGCGCGTTCGTCACGCTGGTCACCTTTGTCGACCCCGAGTGTCCGTACTCGCGTTCGTGGTTGCAGACGCTGGCAGAGCTGCACCAGGCGTGGGGACCCCACCTTCGGCTGGTCTTCAAGCCATTCCCCATCCCGGGTCTGTTCGCCCACGCCGACGAGACCTCGAGGGCGCTCGCCGCAGCGCGCCGACAGGGAAAGGGGTGGGAGCTGCTGGCGGCCTTCGTGTCGATGGTCGAGCCGCTCGACAGCGCGCAGGTTGATCGGGCGATTCGGCTCGCGGGGCTCGATGTTGCGTCAACCCGCCAGATGATGGACTCGATCGAAGTGCAGCAGGACCTGCGCGCCGACGCCGAGCTCTCGGAACGGCTCGGCGTGAATGCAACGCCGACGAGCTTCCTCAACGGGGTTCGGATTCGCGGGAGTCAGGATCGCGACCGCACGCAGACACTGCTCACGACGGAGCGAGATCGGGCAGTCGAGGAGGTGCAGTCGTCCGGTTGGGAAGGGTTGCCGTATGCGAAGCTGCAGCAGGACGCGAACCAGGGCTCGCCCCGCCTTGTGCCGCCGCGGCTCGAATCGTTTCCGAGCGCGGGCCTGCGCTGGGAGCTCTCGGGGCAGGTCGAAGAGGAGGAGCCTGTTTTCGGCACGACGGTCGTGCTCTTCGTCGACTACCTCGACGCCGACTCGATTGCGTCGGCGCGTGCGCTCAGCACGGCGATGGAGGCCTATGGAGACCGCTTCGCGCTGACGGTCAGGCCCGTGCCCCGACCGAACGATGCCTTGAGCGTACGCACGGCCGAGGCGCTCATCGAAGCGACGATGCAGGGCAAGGGGCTCCAGTTTCATCGTCAGGTGTTGCGCTTTCCGAACATACGGCGCGAGGCTGACATTGAGGCGCTGGCGCGCCAGGCATCGCTCGACATGGGGCGGTTTCGAACGGCGCTCCGGCTGCGACAGCACCAGGAGCTTTCGTTGCGAGCGGCGGTGACGGCTGGTGAAGAGGGTGTGGTCCCGCCGACGATCATCCTGGGGCGTGCGCGACTGTCGGGCCGAATTGCTTCGGCAGACATTGAGGAGATGCTCCGTGAAGCGGCTGCAGGTGAGTGAACCCGATCCCGATCTGGAGCGAGCATGCGGCGCGGGCTGATGCTGATCCTTGTCTTCACGGCGTTCGCCGTTGCGGCGGCCGTGGGACTGGCTGTGATGCTGATTCCTCCGGGTGCGGTGCTTCATGCCGTGATCGAGGGCGGCACCCGGACGGGTGCGACGTACTGGGTGGGGACAGGTGTGAAGACTGTCTCGCTCGAGGTCGAGCGCTCGTGGAAGTCAGGAAGCCAGGATCAGATCTGTCTGCACGCGACGGGCAAGGAGCCGACCTGCAGGATCTCGGATGCCGGGATGGGTCGCGTCGACGTCGCAGAGGGAAGTGGGTTCTTGTTCGAGTTCGCGAGGTGCAGCGCGTCGGGGCGTTGCGGCGCGCCGCTGGGCCTCACGCTCCGCGCTGACGGTGCCGCCGAAGCCCCCACGGTGCGGTCGCATGCCGTGACCTATTCGCAAGACGGCGGGAGTGCTCGCGTGGTGCTCGAGCTTGAAGACACCTCAACCGGCGCACCGGCGCAGGGGTTTGGCGTCCGCGTCGAGGGAGACCAGGGCGCGCCGCCGTGCGCCGAGATCTCGACGGTAGGGAGCCCGGCGGAGCTTCAGCTGACCCCGCGTACCGCTTCGTACACGGTTGAGGTGAGGACTCGCGACGCGGCGGGCAACTGCTCGAGGCCGACCTTGTACCAGCTCACGGTGCCAGACACGGGTGGTCTGGCGCTGGCGACGCCGTTTCTGATGGAGCGTAGCGGTGCAGCGGTCGGTCGGACGCTCGACAGCACGACCTGGGCGACAACACGGAGCGCGACGCTGAGCTGGTCGGTGGGTCCGGAGGGCGCAGGGCTGCTCAAGGGCACCGTGGTGGTGCTTCGAAGCGATGACGCGCCGCCGTCATGCGCCGAGCTCTCGCGAGACTTCGACGCGCGCGCGCTGGAGAAGATGTGGCCGGCCGGCGCCGAACCGTCGGAAGTCCCGATCGAGTCCACGGTCGACGGGTTCGTTCGCGTCTGGATCGTGCGACTTCACGCGCAGGATCCATCGAAGTGCGCTCCCACGCTGGTCCCTTGGCGGATCGACTCCCGGGGTGACGACGGAGACCTGTCCGTGGTGGGTCCCGGCGGCCCCGCTCGAGTCGGCTCGGGCCATGCATGCGTCGCCGGCTGCTCCATCCGCGTGGGGCTGACCCCTCCGGAGGCGTTTCAACGCGTCTACGCCGTCGTCGGGAGATCCCCACCGGGATGTTCGACCGCCACAGGCGCATGGTCTTCGGAGACAGCGGAGTTTCGTGCCGACATGTTCGCGACCAGCGCGGGTCTGGAGGGTCCAGACGGCGATGGATTCATGGTGCAGCCGATCTCGCTGGCCGTGGAGGACAAGCTGGGCAGGTGCGAGTTTCGTCGGACCGTGGAGCTCGTTCGGGCGGTCTCCTTCCGGCGTCGATACGAACGTCTCAAGGCGCGCGCCCTCGAGCTTGCGGGTGAGCGGGCAAAGAGGGTCGCAGGCGGCGACGCGGCGTGTCGGGCGGGAGCCGTGTCGGATCGCGAGGCTTCGCGATACGACACGGTCGGGCTCGACGCCGAGCTGATCGCGATTGTTCGCCGCCTCGACGAGATGCGAGGCGAACTCGGTTCGGCGCCCCGGACATTCTCCTTCGAGCCTGGCGGGGCGATGTCGTCGGAGCAGGTCAACGCCGACTTCGATGCGTGGGTCGGTCAGCCGCGAACAGCGGTGCTTTCGGGCGGACAACAGGTGATCTGGACGCTCGATGCCTTGCAGATTGCGGCGGCCAATGGGGAGCTCGCCCGCATGACCGGAGCCGTTCTCTGCGGCGCGTCTCGCTGGCCCGACACGACGGGCTCCGGCCGCGCGGTCTGTCCGGCGTCGTGCTCCGAGAACCGTCCGTCTGCGGAGCGCTTCGAACAGAGTCTGCGCACCCAGCAACGCCGGTATGCGCTGTGAGTGATTCGAAGCGTTGATTCGTCGACCCTGCGTACGCGCAGCAGGATGCGGGGTTGGAGGTTGGGCTGCACACTCGGCTGAGATTGATGGCAAGACAAGCAGGCACGGCTCTTTGGTTCTTGCTCGGCGGCGTCGGCTTCGGGCTCGCCGCAGGGGTGGCGGCGTTGGCCTATCTTCTGACGCGGCCGGTTCCCGACCCCGCAGCCGTTCGATGGACCACGGACGAGTCCGATGGGAGCGGCTGGCTTGCCAAGGTCGACGCGTCGGAGGCGGTCTGGGTGTCGCCCGATACGCTGCGCGCAAGGCTCGAAACCGGGCGCGACGGCGGCAGCGAGCTGCTCGTCGAGCTCGACGCCGACCCGATTTGCACGTCAGGTGCCAAGGGCTTCCCGGTGAAGGTGGGGACGTGGAGCCCCGTCACGCTGCCCGAGACGCCGGGCGCGCGTGAGCTTCGCTATGTGCTGCGGTCTCTGACGGGAAAGTGCTCCGCCGTGTCGAAGCTCGCGATCAAGCTCGATCGCGCGGCCGACACGATCGCGTCGGCGAAGGTGGGCAGCGTCGACGTTCGGCAGGTGGTCACGGCGCCTGTCCCTGTTGGCAAGGCGACTCCGATCACCGTTCGGGTCATCGACGCCATGGCACCGATCGGCAGCTGCGTGACGAGGCGCCCCGAGGCATGCGCGCCCAAGGAGCGAACCTTCGCGAAGGCCGGTGTGTCGGAAGTCACCGCGACCCACGACCTTGCGACACCGAGCGAAGAGCGGTTCTGGCTCTGGGTGTTTGACGCCGCAGGGCACACCACGGGGTTCCCGTTTGCGACGAAGGACGTCGAGACCACCCCGACGTTCAGCGCCAAGATGGAGGTCGTCGCAGCGGGAGCGTCCAACCCGCCGCGCATCCCGGCGGAGTGGACCCGCGACGTGTCGCAGGTGAAGGTGAGGTGGACTGCCGAGGCCGGCGCGGCGCCGACGGCAGGGCTGCGATGGCTGGTACTCGAGCAGGCCGGCAGCGAGGCGGAAGCCTTGGCACGACCATCGTGTCGGGTTCCCGACGCCGGGGCCCCACCGGTCACGCCGGGCGGTGTCACAGAGTGGACGTTTCCGTCGCCGGCCCTGCGCGCGCGCCATCCGGCGGGCGCCTTCGTGCTGATTGTCGCTGCCGTCAACGAGGCCGGCGAGTGCGGCAAGTTCATGACGATGGGTCCGCTGAAGTATGACGGGCTGTCCAAGCGGCTCTCGGTAGAGCCGGTGAGCGTTCCGCAGCCGGGCGTCAAGCTCCGCGTCGTCAGCGAGACATCGGCCCTGATCGAGTCCGGCGCGCCTGTGACGTTCCGGTGGCAGCGCGGCAG
This sequence comes from Bradymonadia bacterium, assembly GCA_044376025.1. Taxonomy (GTDB): domain Bacteria; phylum Myxococcota_A; class Bradymonadia; order REDH01; family REDH01; genus JBILLP01. The sequence goes on along the minus strand of JBILLP010000606.1, from coordinate 1,657 downwards.
GCGGCCACCCGGGCGTGACTGCCCGGCGTCGGGCGTCGCCCCGGAGGTCGGGCTGCGACAGCTCGAGAAGGGTCCCTTCTCGCTGACCCTCGGACCCTCGGACTGGGGCGCGCAGAGCAGCGGCCCGCTCTGGGTCTGCTTTCGCGATGCCGCTGGCAACCGGAGCGCGCGCTGGACGAGCGTCGCCCTTCCATGACGTCACGACAACCCGGCCGGGCAACGGCCTCTTCGAACGGAGTTCAAGATGGGTGATGAACGCAGTTTCGACGACCAGCTCCTGACGCGCCGCTACTATCCGGCGCTCGACCTCGCCCGGACTCGGGGGCATCTGCACCTGGATCTGCCGCACTTTCTGCTGGTCGACCTCGCCGAGCGCGCGCAGGGGACCAGCCTGCTCCATCGGGCCATGGCCGAAGTCGGCAAGGGAGACGATGGCATGGTCGCACGCATGCATCGACTGCTGGAGTCGATGCTGCAACGCGCGAAGGTGGGACCCGACGCGCCCGTCTGGTCGCCTGTGCTTCGCGTGATCGTGGCCTCCCTCGAGGAGCGGGACGCACCGCGCGACCTTGGCATGGAGGCGGCCATTCGGGCGCTGAGCAACGTGCCGCTCGGCACCAGGCTCTCGTGGCCCATCGTGCTCTCGGCGATGCTGGATTGTGGCGGACATCCGGTCCGCACGATGGCGCTCGACTTCGATCTCAACCCCGCCGCCCTGATCAAGGAGGTTCCGGCGGGCGACGCCGCCGCCTCCTCGTCGGCGACGCCGGCGGGCTCGGCAGCGCCGCAGGGGGACGTGCTCACACAACTGACGGTGGACCTCACCGCACTTGCCCGCGCGGGCGAGATTCGAGACGTCGTGGGACGCGGCGAGGAGATCGCTCGCCTGTGTACCATCCTCGGTCGCAAGGAGATCAACAACCCTGTGCTGCTCGGCGAGTCCGGCGTGGGCAAGACGCGCATCATCGAGGGGCTCGCGTTGCGGATGGCCCGCGACGAGGTTGAACCGCGGCTGCGCGGCAAGCGGCTCCTCTCGCTCGAGTTGGGCTCTCTGGTGGCCGGTACCGGGTTTCGGGGCCAGTTCGAAGAGCGGCTGAAGTCGCTCGTCGATGCGCTCAGCGCCTCCAACGGGAACATCATCCTGTTCATCGACGAGATGCACCAGATTCTCGGGCTCGGAAAGGGCGGCGGGTCGATGGACGCCGCCAACTTCCTCAAGCCCGCGCTCGCACGCGGGAAGTTCCGGGTCATCGGATCGACGACCTTTGCGGAGTACCGCCAGATCGAGTCCGACCCTGCGCTTCGGCGGCGATTCGAGGCCGTGCAGGTGCACGAGCAGCCGATGGACGAGGTCGAGCGAGTGCTCACCGAGATCGCGCCCATCTTCGAGTCGCACCACGGCGTGACCTACCCGATCGAGACCATCCGCACGACCGTTCGCCTCGCGCGCAGGTACCTCGGCGACCCCCGTTCACCGGCGCGCGAGATCGGCCTGCTCGATGAGCTGGGGTCTGCGGTCGCGTCGCAGCGGCAGCCGGGCGACGACGACACGCCGGTGGTGATCCAGCCTGCCGAAGTGGCTGCGCTGATTGGGCGGCAGACCGGGATTCCGGTCGACAAGCTCACTGGCTCGCGTCGCGAGCGCATCGCAGGGCTC
>JBILLP010000334.1:0-4503 GCA_044376025.1 Bradymonadia bacterium | reverse complement strand
AGAGCTCCATCACCATGAAGGGGAGGCCGCTGTCGGTCTCGCCCTGGCCATGAACGCGCATGGTGCAGGGATGCTGGAACTTCGACAGGGTCGCGATCTCTCGCAGAAAACGTTCGCCATTGTTGTGATGGCCGAGCGAGTCCGGATCGGGCACCTTGATCGCGACCTGCTGCGGCGTCGAGAGATCGGTCGCCAGAAACACCACCGAAAATCCGCCTTGGCCCAAGATCTTGTCGATCCGGTATCTCTTGGCGAGCACGGCACCAATCTTCGGTACCTTCACATGATCGGCGATGCTGGTTTCGTTCAGGGAGGTCGGAGTCATCGCATCCTGCCGTTCGCGAGGCGATTCGCCTCTCTTCCCGGGAATCTGACCGTCTCACGGGACCATCGCTGCGCGCGCCATCCACAGGCTGAGACTCCGCTCCGACGACCACCCACGCGGGGGACTCGGACCGCAGGTGTCAGACCCATTGGAAGTTCACATGCGCAGAGACCCTGCTTACCTCGCGGGAACATCCGGCGTCAAGGTCGAACCTCGCGAGTTCGACCTCGCGCGGCCCGCTCAGCGACGCGCCACATGGGTCTGCCAACGCAACACGGCGCCCCCTCGGCGTCTGACCACGCCTCTCTCAGAACCTCAGCATCACCCGTGCCGACGCACCTCCTCGCTCCGGCGCGACACCGAGCGAGACTCGGTCATCCCCGTCCATCCAGTACGTGACCAGTCCCGTCGCCGCGAGCAGCACCCCACCGCCGATCAGCCCATTGATCGGCCACCTGAAGCTGTCGACGCGATCGGTGAGCTCGTCGAGTCGTTCGGTGTCACAGATGTCGCGACGCGTGCACCTTTCGCGGATCTCGTCGATCTCAGACCCCGTTTCAAGCCAGAGCATGCCGTCCAACGCGATGCCTGTCGCCGCTGCGGTCGCGCCCAACGAAACCAGAATCCCCGGCAGGCGGCTCCTGCTGGACCGGTCGCCCGCTCCTCGAGCTCCTGTTGCCGAGGCTGAGGGGACCGATGCCTGCAGCGCGGGACCCTGAGGGGCGGGCGGGGCCAGGTCGGGCTGGGGGCCAGCCGCAACGGCAGTTCCGGCATGCTGCGTCGTCGGCGGTGTCGGTGGTGTCGGCGGTGTCGGCGGTGTCGGCGGTGTCGGTGGTGTCGGTGGTGTCGGTGGTGTCGGCTGTGTCGGCGGTGTCGGCGGTGAGGCCTCCGCATCGAGGGTGCTCAGGAGCGCTTCCTCTCGCGCCAGGCAGTCTGCCGGGATCGGGGACGCCGAGGCGCGCGCCGCCTCGAAGACGCTGTCGACCCGGGCGAGATCGGAGAGGCGCTCGACGTACGAAGTGGCCCGCGCGCAAACGACCTCGGCGGAAGCATCTCGGGCAAGCTGCAGCAGAAGCCCCGCGAGTGCGTTCCTGGCGTCAGACCGAAAGCCTGCCGGCATGCTGCCCGAGCTGAGCCATCCCGAAATGTATGCGGCAACCTCGTCGCCAAGGTCGAGCACCTGACGCGCCGCCTCAGCGCGCCGGGGGTCATTGTCGGGGAGGCGGTCCCGTCGACCGACGGCCTCGTCAAACTCCGACCGCAGCGAGATGTACCCATCGGCGGAGTAGCTCGTGTCTGCGAACGCGAACCGTAGATGAAACAGGCTCGTGATCGCGAATACGATGATCATGTGGTTCCGATTCATGATTGACCTCATCCATCGCTCAGCGAGCTCTTGAGACACGATATTCTATGGCATGCGCCGATCGATTCGTTCGTTCAGATCCATCAAGAGGCACCCGAGGCACATCGGATTGCTCGGAGTGCGCGATTGACGGGTGTCTCACGCAAGCGTCACAGCGTGGAGCCCGCCATCGACGGACGCGAGCCGGACCCAGGTCAGCCATCCATCGATGATGTTGGCGAACCCGACGGGGGCGAGCCCTTCTGGACGACGGTCCCTCTGGTGTTCGCCGAGTCGGCGCGGCCCCGGAGTCATCGCCGCGGAGCCGACGACGAAGCTTGCGAACGGGTTGGGCGCCGTCACGGCGCAGTTCTCGTCGAGGGGCGTCCTGGGGTTTCGGGTCCGAACCGGCGGTTGCAGGCGGTCTGCCGAGACGGCGGACGCGCCGGTGGCCGCGCGGGGAACACCCCGCGGTGTGTCCACGACGCGCTCGGCGACGTGTCGTCCTGGTCGAGGCTCGGCAGGCTGCCGCCCTCGTCGTGCGAGGAGGCTTGGCGCCGAGCGCATCGGCCGGGAGTCGGGCGGCGCGGGCAGCTCCGAGGAGACGGAGAACGCTGGGATCCTGCGGGTGGGCCGACGGGCCGGAGCGCTCATGAGGGGACCTTGCTCGAACTGTCGCTGTCGGGAGGGTAGCCGCGCGGTGCATCGGTCGTCAACGCGACACGTGCCGGGCCGTGCGTGCCAGTCGGTCTGCATCCGCGAGCCCTCGTCGGCGGTCGGGCGCGACGGGCCAGAGCATCGAGACGCCTCAACGGCGGCGAAGCGGAGGACTCGTCGTCGAACGATCACTGTGCGGCCAGCGAGGGACGTTCGTGGCTGCGGCGCCCCTTGGGGCCCGGCTTCTTTCGTCGGCGTTCGCCGTTGATTCGACCCGCGATGATGGGGTCGAGGAACGGGCCGAGGTCGCATCCGAGCTCGCCGCGCTCCGAGGCCGCAACGAACTGGCAGACGAGTCGGGCCAGGAGCTCGTCGCGCTGCTGCTGGCATGCATGCACCGCCTCGAACTCGACGCGCCTCTCGCCGGCGCGGAGGCGCGCGGCGAACTCGCGGTGGGTGACGCGGAGTCGGGCGACAAAGGGCTCGATGCGAACGAGCGCGACCTTGGCAGCCAGCCCGCCTTCGAGCTCGTCGAGACACAGCGCGAGCCGCTCCTGAACCGTGTCGTAGGATGCGGCAAAGAACTGGGCCAGCCCCGCCGGAAACAGCAGCATTCGAAGCTCTTGGGCCGCCTGGCGAGAACGGTCGGTCGCGGGAAACCCGAGCCAGGGTCGAAGCGCGCGATCGAGCCCCGCGGCGGCGCGCCGGACTTCGAGGTGGGCCTGCTTGGCATCGGGGTTGCCGGCGGGGGTCTTGCGCGCGGAGCTCCACGCCTGTTCGAGCTCCCTGGCCTTGAGATTGACGGCGCGGATCTCGGCGACCTTCTCGTTCAGGTGTGGCGGGGCGCCGCAATCGTGTAGTCGCTCATCGAGCATCTCAAGGGTTTCGCTCCAGTAGTTCGCGCTCACCGCCGGGATCTTGAAGAGGTCGAGCAACATGAGAACTCACGGATGGGTGGGATTTGGCACGAAGACAACTCGTTGAATGACGCCCAGCGATCCTGAGCAAGAGGCGTGCCATCGCAGGGCTCGGCTCGAGCAGGCCGTCCGGCGCGGGGGGAGAGGGTCGCGAAGGGAATCCGGGCGCGTCGAACAAGGCGATCGGAGGTCTGGCTGCCCGAGGAACAGTTGTCGCGGAGAGGCTGGGTCGTGCCGGCACGCCGGCTCTTGCGGGGGCGCTGACACAGGTTGTGACACAGCTCTTGACACAGATATTGACACAGTTTGTGACACGCGAGGCGCCCTGGATTCGTCGGGTCGAGCGCGGATCGCGATGCTTGGAGAGAGGGCGCGACGCTGACACACTGTGTCAGTGACGCGAGTCGGGTGCCGGGATGGGTCGAAGCGCTCGGCGCGCCGATGAGCCCGCGTTGCCCGGGGGTGCGCGGCGAGGCGTCCCGAAGCGACGAGGTGGTCGTCGGCAGGCGCGACCTGGTGAGAACGCGATTTCGGCCCGCTGACATGCTGAGTCTGTACGGGCGCTCCGTCCCAACGATGGATGCGGCGGATGGTTTCGACACGGAACGTGCGGTTGTCCGGGTTGCGTGCCTCTAGGCGAGACGCAATGCAGAGGTTTCTGAGGTACCAAGCGGGCGGTGGTTGCGTCAAGCGGGTCTTGCGGATCGCCGGCCGCGCGGGATGGCCTTGACATGCCGGCTTCGCTTCGGCAACGATGCAGGCGCAACCTTCGACAGGTTTGGCGTCACCGACGTGGATCGGTGCGGCGATCGCCTACCACAGGTCTCCTGCGGGACGGCGGAAGTCGCCGTCGGTCTGCGACGTGCCGGGATCAGGCGGGTCGACGGGAGCAGAGAAACTGGGCCCCCGTTGGTGTGGGGCGCACGATGCACCGAGGATTCCACATGACGCCAGCGCGACACGAGGTCGAACCACGTCGAGAGTCGATCATGATCCCAGCACGGCCATGGTTCCTGCGCTTCGGCGTGCTCGTGAGCGTGGTGGCGGCGTTCGCCGGCTGCGTGCTGTTCGACTCCGTCGAGACCGAGTGTGGGGCCGACGGCGACTGCGAGGCGGTGATTTCTGAATGGACGGCTTGCCGATTTCCATCGGTGTGTTCTGTAGATGGAGAGCAGATACGGACTTTCTCGGCTGGAATCTGTGAAAACGGAGTTTGCCAGGTCGGGCCTGCCTATATTGAAACGCAGGCGTGTCCGCGC
>JBILLP010000333.1:0-4521 GCA_044376025.1 Bradymonadia bacterium | reverse complement strand
CAGCAGCCGGCGCAGGAGCTGCACGTCGCGGCCCCGCGTGTCGACGCGCTCCTCGGCCAGCATGTGGGCGAGCACGGGGTCGCGCGACACGCGGATCGCCTCGGCCTCGACGCGCGCCTCGGCGCGGGCTGCGGGCTTGGCGCTCATGGCGTCACCTCGTCGTCGGCGTCTTCGCGCGTCTGTTCGCGGGCGATGCGCGCGTAGTAGCCGTCGGCCGCCAGCAGCGACGCGTGGGTGCCCCGCTCCACGACACGGCCCTGCTCGAGCACCAGGATCTCGTCACAAGCCGCGAGCGCGCGCACACGGTGCGAGATGATCACGCCCGAGCGGCCCGCGAAGACCTGCGACAGGTTGCCGAGGATCGCCGCCTCGGTGCGCGCGTCGACGGCGCTCAGGCAGTCGTCGAGCACGAGCAGCCGGGGGTCGGCCCCGATGGCCCGGGCGATCGCCACCCGCTGCCGCTGCCCGCCCGACAGGTTCACGCCGCGCTCACCGAGCAGGGTCTGGTAGCCCTTGGGCAGCTCGTCGATCTCGGCGTCGAGCGCCGCGAGGCGGGTCAGCGCGCGGGCGCGGGCCTGCCGTTCGGCGGGCGAGGCGTCGCCAAGCTCGACGCCCATCAGCACGTTGTTCTCGATCGTGTCGCTGAACAAGAAGGTGTCTTGCGGGGCCACGACGATGCCTCGGCGAAGGGCCTCGAGCCTGACCTGGTGGAGCTCGACGCCGTCGACCGTGATGGCGCCGACCGGCGGCTCGTAGATGCGCGTCAGCAGCGAGGCGAGCGTCGACTTGCCCGAGCCGACCGGGCCGGTGACGCCGAGCAGCCGGCCGGGCGGCAGCGAGAACGAGATTCCCTCGAGCGCGGGTCGAGCGTCGGCCGGCGTCGCCCCGGAGCCCTCGTCGACCGGCCGTGGCGGGTAGCTGAAGGTGAGGTCGCGCACCTCGACCGCAAAGGGCCCCGCTGCCTCGACCGCGCCGGGCGCGTCGGCGACGTCGGGGCGCTCCGCGAGCACGGCGTCGAGCCGCTTGAGCGAGGCGCGGCCGCGCTGCCAGAGCGAGACCGCCCAACCAAAGCCGACCATCGGCCCCGAGAGGAAATTGATCAAGAAGAGAAAGGCCGTGAAGGTGCCGATCGACATCTCGCCGCGCACCACGAACGGGCCGCCGAAGGCGAGCACGATCGCGGTCGAGGCGCCGAGCATGAAGTCAAGCGAGGGGTCGAAGACCGACCGGACGCGGCCGAGCGCGAGGTTCTTGAGGTAGTGGCGGTACGAGGCGTGGGTGAAGCGGTCGAGGTCGTAGGCCTCGCGCGCGTAACCCTGCACGATACGGATGCCGGCGTAGCTCTCGCGCACCCGCTCGGTCAGCACGCCGATGTCGTTCTGCACCGCCTCGGAGCGGTTGTACTCGGCGTGCGACAGCTTGTTGGTGATCAGCGCCAGCAGCGGCATCGGGATCAGCGCCAGCAGCGCGAGCTGCCACGACAGCAGGAACATCACGATGATGACGAGCGTCACCAGGATGAGCGTGTCGGAGCCGACGAGGATGCCGGGCCCGAGCATCATGCGGATGGCGATGACGTCGTTGGTCTGCAGCGACATCAGGTCGCCCGACTTGGCGCGGTCGAAGAAGCCGCGCGAGAGCCGGAGCAGGTGGTCGATGAGCTGGTTGCGGATGCGCTGCCCGATGCGGTGCGACGGCACCGAGGTGTAGATGAGCATCGGGTAGCGGGCGAGGTTGGCGACGACCTGCAGCCCGAAGAAGACCGCCACCGCGCCGCCGATGCTGAACGACGAGGCCGACAGCCCCATGTAGCCAAGCACGCTCGAGGTCTGCGGCGGCCTGCCGGTGAGCACCGAGGCGGTCAGGTCGACCGCCATCGCCAAGAAGAGCGGCGCCACGACATCGCTGGCGTTGACCAGCAGCAGCGAGAACAGGCCGATCGCGTAACTGCGCCGCTCCCCGTCGAGGAGCTTCAGCACGCGAGGCAGATCGGACCGGAACGACATGGCACCACAACCTCCGCGCGGGGTGCGCGGGGGGCGAGCCGGTAGCCTCGCGCGGGATCGGGGTCAACCGTTACCGTACTTGGGGTCTCCGCAGGGCCTGACGCCGCGGGCTACTTCGCGCCGTAGACCGGAACGGCCGGGCGGGCGCGTGCCAGCAGGTCGGCAACGGCGGGGCCCAGGTCGGCCGGTGCCCAGCGGCGCGCGAGGTCGACCTCGGGGCCGCGGTGGCAGCCCTCGACCACGGTGACGCGGCCGCCGGTGACCTCGAAGATCTGCCCGGTCACGGCCGCGGCGGCGTTGCTGCCCAGCCAGACCACCAGCGGCGAGACATTCTCGGGCGCCATCGCGTCGAAGCCACCGTCGGGCTGCGCCATCATCGACGAGAACACCCCCTCGGTCATGCGGGTCCGCGCGATCGGGGCGATGGCGTTGGCCGTGGCGCCGTAGCGGCCGAGCTCTGCCGACTGCACCAGCGTCAGCGCGGCGATGCCGGCCTTGGCGGCGGAGTATGCCGCCTGCCCGACGCTGCCCCAGATGCCGGCGCCGCTGCTCGTGTTCACGATGCGGCCGGCGACGGGCCTGCCCGCCTTGTGTGCGTCGCGCCACCAGGCCGCCGCGTGCCGGGCGACGCAGAAATGCCCCTTCATGTGCACACGCACGACGGCGTCCCACTCGTCCTCGCCGGCGCTGACGAACATGCGGTCGCGCACGAAGCCGGCGTTGTTCACCACCGTGTCGATCGACCCGAAGGTGTCGACCGCCTGCTGCACGAGCCGGCGCGAACCCTCCCAGTCGGCGATGTCGTCGAAACTCGCCGCCGCCTCACCACCGGCCGCGCAAATCTCGGCCACCACCTCCTCGGCCGGGGTCGTGGCGTCGCCGCGACCATCGAGCGAGCCGCCCAGGTCGTTGACGACCACACGGGCGCCCTCCGCCGCGAAGGCGAGCGCGTGGGCGCGGCCAATGCCGCGGCCCGCGCCGGTGACGATGACCACACGTCCTTCACACAATCCTGCCATGGTGCCACTCACTTGTGTGCCCGTTGCGGGCGGGTCGAGGTCGGGTCAAGTCGCGGCCCCGCGTCAGGGCTTCGCCGCGTCGATGAAGGCCGGGCGCTCTCCGCCGCCGTGCACGACGAGGTTGGCGCCCGAGATGTACGACGCCTCGCCCGAGGCCAGAAAGAGCACCGCGCGGGCGATGTCGCCGGGGGTCGCGAGCCGCCCGGCCGGAACCGTCGCCGCGACCCGAGCCTGCGCGTCGGCGTCGCCGTAGTGCAGGTGCGCGAGCTCGGTCTCGACCAGCCCCGGCGTCACGCAGTTGAGCCGCACGCGGGGCGCCCACTCGACCGCGAGCGAGGTTGTCAGCGACAGCAGCCCGGCCTTGGCGGCGCCATAGACGGCCGTGCCGGGCGAGGGCCGCAGCCCGCTCACGCTGGCGATGTTGATGATCACGCCGCCCTGCGGCTGCGCCTGCATGATGCGGTTCGCGGCCTGCGCCACGAGCAGCGGGGCGGTCAGGTTGAGCGCCAGGATCGCCGTCGAGAAGCGCGGGCTCGCGGTCGCGGCCTCGGCGGGGGGCGAGCCGCCGGCGTTGTTGACCACGATGTCGAGCCCGCCGAGCTCCGAGGCCGCCTGCTCGACCAGCCGCGTGGCCTGCTCGGGGTCGCGGATGTCGGCAGCGACGAAGATGGCGTTGTCACCGCCGGCGGCGAGGGGTGCGTCGGGTGGCTTTCGGCCGCCGACCGCCACCTGCGCCCCGGCCTCCAAGAAGGCCTCTGCGATGCCCCGGCCGATGCCCCGCGTGCCGCCGGTCACCAGCACCCGCGCACCCTCGAAGCGCCGCGCCGTCACGCGGGCACCACGAAGGTGACCCAGGCCTGCACCGCGACGTTTCCGTTCGGCTTGACGCCGGCCATCTCGACCTCGACGAACCGCTGCCCCGACTCCTCGAAGCGCCGCGCGACAAACCCCTTCATCGTCAGCGTGTCACCCGGAAAGACCCCCTCCCTCCACCGGATGCGCGTGCGCCGCACGTTCTCGGGTCCGAGCCATTCTGCGGCCCAGGTGCAGAGCGCGCCGGCGTGCAGCATGCCGATGCCGAGCGGCGCGGGGTAGCCCGACGACAGCGCGAAGGGCTCGTCGTGGTGGATCGGGTTCATGTCGCCCGAGGCGCCCTGGTAGCGCACGATGTCGGTGCGGGTGATCGGGCCAATCGTGCGTTCGGGGGCCGCGAGCCCCTCGGTGAGCTGGTCGTAGGTGAGTGCCATGGCGTCGTGTCGGTGGCGGGGATGGGGGGCGGAGGCGTCTAGCCGGCCGACTCGGGCGGTTTCTCGGTCTCGACGCCCGTCATGCGCGCCTCGGCGACCTTGGTTCCGGCCTCGTCGAAGAAGTCGGTGACCTTGACGACAAAGGTCAGCTTGCCGCCCCGCTTGCCCGCCTTGTCGTAGAATTCGGCGATCCGGCTCCGGGCCGTGAGCTTCGCCCCGGCGCGCGGCGGCGGACCGAAGAAGACGAAC
>JBILLP010000018.1:0-13714 GCA_044376025.1 Bradymonadia bacterium | reverse complement strand
CGATTGTGGCATCTGCAACGCCTGCAGCACCGATGCCGACTGCGGCGACGGGCTCCGCTGCATGGACTTCGGCACCGGCGGCTGGTGCACCGCCGACTGTGGCGACGGTGTGTGTCCGGGTGACTCGGTGTGCTTCACGGTCAACCTCGGTGACGCCTCGATGCCGCTCTGCCTCAACGGCAATGCGGGCGAGGGCATCTGCAACGCCTCGTACGTCTGCACCGACCCCAACGCCCCGACCGAGCCTGAGGGCACCGGAGACGAGAACACGGGCGGCCCGACGTTCGGCGAGCCGATCGCCCTGCAGTCGGGCGGCACCGACGGCTGCAGCGCCGCCGGAGGCAGCGCGTCGTGGTCCGCCTGGCTGCTCGCCCTCGGCCTCGCGGCGGTCCGGAGGCGGCGCGCCCCGGCCGTCGGCTGAGCCAACGGGCGCCCGGCGTGAACCCATGAGCGAATCCGACGCCCGGGCCGCGAGTCGAACCGCCGAGATGGTCCTGGCCTTCAGGGCACGGGCTCATGCGTCGTGGCCGTCGCTCTGTGACGATGCGTGGGCCGCCCGGCTCGCGACCGACGAGGGATACGCCCTCGCCGATGCCTACGAGGCCGCGTTCAGGCACATGGCGCTCTGGATCGCCGTCAGGACCGGCTTCTTCGACCGCTGTCTCGACCGGCTGCTCGGCCGCGAAGGCGTTGACCAGCTCGTTGTGCTCGGTGCCGGGTTCGACACCCGCGCCGCCCGGTTCGCGCGCCCGGGCCTGACGACCTTCGACGTTGACCACCCTGCCTCGCTGCAGGCGCGGCATCGGCGCATGGCGGGAGTCCCGGGACTCGACCCGCTGCCGTCGGTGCGGGTTGCCTGCGACTTCGAGCGCGACTCGATGACACGAAGCCTCCTGGATGCCGGGTTCGACCCTTCGCGACCGGCTGCCGTGCTCTGGGAGGGGGTCAGCTACTACCTGCCGGAGCCGACGGTGCGCGCGGCGCTTTCCGAGATCCGGAGCTGGCTGGTGCCCGGCAGCGAGCTGTTGATGGACCACCTCCGCCGCCGTATCGTGACCGGAGAGGCCGATGACGCGACCCGCCGGAGCCGCGACATCCTGGCGGAGGCCGGGGAGCCGCTGCGCTGGGGCACCGACGATGTGCTGCCGGTGCTGGTGGGCGCAGGGTTCGGCTGGGCGAGGTCAGCGAGCTTCGAAGAAGCCTGCCTCGCGCTGACGGGAACCTGGGAGCGGGAGCGCCAATTCAGGTTCCAGGGCCTGGTGCGGGCGCGGCTGGTGGCGCCCGCCGAGCCGGTCTGACCGGCCCGGTGAAGGCTCAGAAGTTCTCGTCGGTGATGCCGTCGCAGTCGTCGTCGAGCGAGTTGCCCAGGACCTCGGTGGCGCCAGGGTTCACGAGCGAGGTGATCGCGGGATTGCCGACGTCGAGGCAGTCTCCGGGGGGAACCGAGGCAGCGGCCTCGAACCCGTCGGTGCAGGTGAGGTTCTCGACCGAGAGCGTGGTGTTGGTGGTGCGGTAGCCGTCACGGTCGCGGTCGACGAAGCAGACCTCGATGGTGTCGCAGTTCTCGTCGATCTCGTTGCCGGTGATCTCGACCGCAGACGGGTTGACGTCCGACGCGCTGTCGTTGCAGTCGGTGTTGTTCGTCGAGACGTTGGGCAGGGGTCGGCAGTCGAAGAAGGGCGTGGCCGACGCATCACCGAAGGTGTCGCCGTCGAGGTCGGCGAAGAGCTGCACCGCCTCGTCGTCGTCGACGAGCCCGTCGCAGTCGGTATCGACCTGGTCGCAGCCGTCGGCGACGCCGGGCTTGACGCTGGCATTGGCGTCGTTGCAGTCGCCGCCGGGGCTGAACAGGTTGCCGAGGCCGGCACCATCGCAGGTGACGGTCGCGCTGAGGACGGTCTCCGCGCCGTAGTAGCCGTCGAGGTCGGCGTCCGCGAAGCAGACCTCGAGCCCGTCGCAGTCTGAGTCGAGGCCATCGGCAACAGAGTCAGTCGCGCCCGGGTTCACCGAGGCGCTGCCATCGTTGCAGTCGCCGGGGAGCGAGAGGTTGGTGACAAAGCCGCCGCTGACGCAGTCGAGCGCCGCGGTCAGCGCGGGCTCGGCGGCACGGTAGCCATCGCCATCGGCATCGACGTAGCAGAGCTCGGCTCCGTCGCAGTTGAGGTCGATGCCGTCACCGGGCTCCTCGATCGCGCCGGGGTAGATACGCGGGTCGCTGTCGTTGCAGTCACCGACGGCGGTCACGTAGCCGGCCGGCGGGCTGCAGGTCAGCAGCGCGGTCGCCGAGGCATCGGCAAAGCCGTCGCCATCGGCATCGGGGAAGTAGCGCTGCGGGTTGAACCCGTTGTCGGCGACGCCGTCGCAGTCGGAGTCGACGCCGTCGCAGGTCTCCTCGACAGGCACGACCTCGCCGACGCATGCGCCGAGCGCACCGTCGATGCAGGTGACGGTGCCGGCACGGCAGAGGCTGACGCCCTCGGTGCCAGGAGCGCCACTGTAGCAGGCCTGGCTCAGCGGCTGGCCGTCCTCATCCTCGTCGATCGCGCCATCGCAGTCGTTGTCGAGACCGTCGCAGAACTCAGCGGCCGAGACGAACCGGGGCTGGCAGACCTCTTCGCCGCGCGCGCAGGCGATGGTCCCGGGGGCACACTGGCCTTCGGCGCCGGTGCTGCAGTCGGTACCGACGGTCGCGATGTTCTCGTCAACCTCACCGTCGCAGTCGTTGTCTGCCAGGTCGCAGACCTCGTCGCTGACCGTGTTGAGGCGCACGTTGGAGTCGTTGCAGTCGGAGCCGAGGCAGGCGGGGCCGTAGCCGTAGTTGTCACCGTCGCCGTCGAGGCAGAGGTCCTCGGGGACGCAGGCGCCAACCGTCGCTGCTCGATCGGGCAGCCCCTGCAGGCAGGCGGTGCCGGCCGGACAGGAGTCGGTACAGGGTTCAACACAGGTCAGGGTCGCCTCCGCGGTGGTCACGCAGAGGCCCGACTGGCACTCGCCGTCGACGAAGCACCCTTCGCCGTTGGCCAGAAGGTCGCTCGACGTGTCGGTGGTGTCGACCTGGGTGTCGGTGGTGTCGTCTGAGGTGTCACCCGTCGTGTCCGACGTGTCGCCACCCGTGTCCGACGTGTCGCCTGCCGTGTCCGACGTGTCGTCGGTGACGTCGGGGAGCGTGTCGCCACCGTCGTCCGGAGAGTCCTCCCCGCAGGCGGCAAGGGAGAATGCGGTCGAGAGGAGCGAAAGGCGAAGGAGGTGGCGAGGCATCATGGGCGACTCCTGAGGGTCGAGGGACCGCTCCCCGGTGCAAAGGGATGCCGAGGAAGCGTAACGATGGATGGTCGCATCCTATCGCCCGATCGGCTTCTGCTCAAGGGGAGGCGACTCGCGGAGCCTGAGGCGCTCTACTTGGGTGCGTTGACCTTCTCTGCGGCGGCGCGGAGCACCTCGCTGTACTTGGTGTACATGTCGCATCCCTCCTCGTAGCCAGCCTCGCACGCGCCGCTGAGGTAGCGAAGGCCGCCAACCGCGATCAGCTCGTCGGGAAGCTGGACCATCGCCGAGCCGAGGTCGAGGCAGGCGCGCTGTGCCCCGCCCTTGCAACCGAGCTCGAGGAGCTGCTGGACCTCGGCCGCCGGGGCAGCCGGGCCGCCCTTCTCGCGCACCGCGTTGGCGGCGGCGACGCAGGCACGGGCGCTTACGCCTGACTTGCAGGCGGCGCTGCCGTCGGTGACCACCTTGTCGAGCAGGGCGTCAGCCTGCGAGGGATCGACCGGGATCCCGTTTCCGAACCGGTACATGTCGCGGAGCTTGAGGCAGGCCTCGAACGCGCCTGCCTCGCAGTTGGCCGTGAACATCTCGCGGGCGCGGTCCCACGACTGCGCGACCCCGATGCCATCGTGCAGCGCGGCGCCCTGCCGCACACAGGCGGCGGAGTCGCCGGCCCGGCACTCCTGCTCGTAGACCGCGTAGGCCCTCTCTGCCCAGTCGGGACCGAGCACGAGCCCGCGGGTGCGCTCCGGGTCGAAGCCGGGGCCGACCGTGCCGGGGATCACCTCGGGCGGCTTCTCAGGCTCCTTCTCCGCACGGGGCGCAGCCGCTCCGGATGCCTCTGCCGCCGCGGCGCCGCTTCCCGATCCCTCCGCCTGCGAACCGACCTCGCCGGAGCAGTCGCAGCCGTCACCGGCACAGGCAGAGACCGCAATCACGAGCGAGGAGAGGAGGACTTGTCGCAGGGGCTGTGTGTTCATGGGCAGAGACCGGGGTGCGCAGGACGACGGCACAGGGATGAGGCGGGCCACGGGCCCGGACGAAGGGAATCCCGAGCGCGGCCCACCACTCTACGAGACGCCGCGAAGGCGTGCAAGGTTCGACCAGTCCCGTCTCAGGGGCACTCGAATCCCTGCGATGTCATCTGGCAGCCAGCGTCGACCAGCCGCACCCGGGCTCGCTCCAGAGCGTGCCGCGAGCCGCCGCTGACCTCGACCTCGAGGTCGAGCACCCGGCCATCCCACGCCGCCGGCTCGGGCGGGGTCAAGAAGACCTGCATGCTCGGGAAGACCCACTCCGTCGCCCCGCGCGGCTCGAAGTAGGCCTGACCGTCAATCTGCTGCCCGATCGCGACGCTCCCGTCGAGGTCCGAGAACGCCGCCGACACGGTCATGCTCGGCGGCAGGGGCTCGGCACTCCGCACCGCGAAGGTCAGCAGCGTCAATCCCTGGAAGCCCCTGAAGATCGGCATGTCGTGGGCGCCGGAGCCCTCGAAGGGCGAGAAGGTCGAGGTCGCCGGGTCCCACACGCCGAGCTCGACCTCGATCTCGCGCACCAGACCTTCATCGCCCGGATCCCCCGCGTCATCTACAGCCCCGCAGGCCGCGGCCGCGAGGGCCACGGCAGCGAACGTGAGGGCCAACGGAGAGGTGGGGCGGTTCATGGGTCGCGTCCGGGGAGCCGTTTCGTCAACCAGAGCAGCCCGAGGGTGGGCGCCGCGATGGCGAACGGCCCGAAGTGTAGCAGGGTTCGAAACAGGAGCATCGCCCCGATCACCTTCGCCTGGTCGAGCCATGGCGCCAGGAGCACCGAGAGCGTCAGCTCCATGACCCCGAACCCGCCCGGCACGTAGCTCAGAAGGCCGACGAAGTAGGCGACGACGAACATGACGAGCAGCCCGAAGAAGCCCGGCCGCCCGTCGGGGGGCAGCAGCACGTAGAGCACCGCCACGATGCTCGACCACTCCGCGGCGGCGACGAAGGTCTGCGCGACGGCGGTGGGCCCGCTCGGCAGCTCGGCGAGGCGGCCGAGCGGCCCGGGCAGGGGCCGGCCGCGCCAGGCGAACAGCGTGTAGACCCCGAGCAGCGCGAGGCTGGCGAGGCCGGTGGCCCGCACCACCCCGACGGTCGTGTCGGCTGCCCGGGCGAGGACATCGGGCTCGGTCAGCGCAGCGATGCCGCCGACCAGCGCCACACCGGCCCCGGCCGTGGTCGTGATGAAGCCCACCAGCCGCAGCCTGTCGGCCGGCGAGATACCGAACCGGGCGTAGAGCCGGTACCGGAGCGCGCCGCCGACCACCACGTTCGACCCGAGCACATTGCCGAAGGCGAAGGAGCAGAACGAGATGAAGGCCACGAGCGGATAGGGGACGCTGCGGCGCAGGTAGCGGAGCCCGATGATGTCATAGAGGCTCAGCAGCGCGTAGTTGGCAACGACGAAGCCGAGCGCGAGCGCGATGGTCGAGGCGGGGGTCTGCTCGATGGTATCGGTGACCTGCGACAGCGACAGGCGCGGGAGCCGCGACGCGACGAAGGCGAGCGCGGCGACGGCGACCGTCGCCCCGAGGATCCAGCCCGCGACGCGGCGCGCACGACCCGGGGGCGTCGCTCCGGGGGCGGGGGTTTCGGCGGGGGAGTCGGACACGGCGGGTGCAGGCTTTGGCGCTGGGCGGAGGCGGTCTGCTACGGCGTCCGGGGCCGGATGTCGAGCGACCCCGGGTACCGCCGCTTATCTTCGTTGCATGGCCCGGGGTCTGGCGCTAGCCTCTGACCGATCGCGCCTGCACCGACCGGGTGCGGTGGGCCGTTGAGACCCCCGAACGGAGGCCGCCCGTGTTCTGCCCCTCTTGTGGTGCCCGGAACAACACGAACGCCATCGCCTGCAAGGCATGCGGGGCAGTGATGCCCGGTATCAGCGAGTCGTACAGTGACGCCCCGGTCCCGCCCCAGCGGCCGGCACAGGCAGACGGCCCGATCGAGTTGACACACCGCAAGCAGGTGGCGCCAGAGGCAAGCCCGGCCCTCAAGCCGGCCGCCTCGGTACCGGCGCCGTCACCGGCCAGCGGCCATTCGCTGCTCGGCCGCGTGAAGCTGGTCGTCGAGCAGGGCAAGATCCTCGGCGAGCAGTTCCTGCTCAATGACTACGAGCTGATCATCGGACGCTACGACGCCGGGACCGGCCGCTGCCCCGACATCGACCTCACCGCGCAGGATCCGGCCTATGTGCACCGCCAGCACGTGAGGCTGTCGTTCAGCCCCGCCGGCGAGACCCTCACCGTGCACGACCTCGGCGGTCGAAACGGCAGCTACGTCAACAACAAGCTCGTCGAGCGGAATGCCGGCGTCAGGGTCAAGCCCGGCGACAAGATCCGGATCGGCAGGGTTGTGATGCGGCTTCAGCTGGCGCCCGAGGTCGAGGGTGATGGTCCCGCCACCTGATCGAGCCCCCCGGTCGCCGAGCCTCCGGAACGCATGAGCCAGCGCGCGTCCGGCACGGCGGCCGACCCTCGTGAACTGCACCGGCGCATCGGGCGTCTCGCCTTCGATCGCGGCCTGGTCGACGTCCACGAGCTGTCGGCGGCCATCGTCGACGCCGGACGCCGGCCCGGGAGCGACCCGGACCTCATCTGGGTGGAGTCGGGCCTGCTCACCCGCCCCGAGCTCGACGAGCTGATGAGCGCGCTCGGGCTCACGCCGACCGCGCCGGTGCTTCACGCCGCGCCAGGCGCCGAGTCGAGCGAGGACCCCACCACCTCGCACAACCTCGCACAGGTCGCCGGCTCGCTGGCCCGCGACGACGACCGCGCCTCGGGCGACGGCAGCGCCGCCGCCAGGTACCTGCTCGGCGAGGAGCTCGGGCGCGGTGGCGTCGGCGTCGTCATCAAGGCCTTCGACCGGAACCTCGGGCGCACGGTGGCGCTGAAGAAGCTGCAGGACTGGCCGCAGCCGGCCGAGGAGGTCGAGCGGTTCATCGAGGAGGCGCAGGCGACCGGGCAGCTCGAGCATCCCAACATCGTGCCGGTCTATGACCTCGGACGGCTCGCCGGCGGCGAGGTCTACTACACGATGAAGCGGGTGCGGAACCGGTCGCTCCGCAACGTCATCGATGGGCTGATCCGGGGCGACGCCGAGGTCGTCTCGGAGTACGGCACCACCCGCCTGCTCTCGATCTTCCTGCAGGTCTGCCAGGCGATGCACTACGCGCACGCCCGCGGCGTCATCCACCGCGACCTCAAGCCCGACAACATCATGCTGGGCGACTATGGCGAGGTTCACGTCATGGACTGGGGCCTGGCGCGCATCCTCGATCGGGGCGTCGTGACCGAGCGCAGCGCCCGCGGACCCGAGAAGGTCGAGCCGGGCATGACGATCGGCACCCCGGCCTACATGCCTCCCGAGCAGGCGCGCGGCCTGCTCGACATCGTCGACGAGCGCTCCGACCTCTACTCGCTCGGCGTCGTGCTCTACGAGATGATGACGCTCAGGCAGCCCTCGACGCGCGACGGCATCATGCCGACGCTGCTGGCGGTGATCTCCGACCCCATCCCCCCGCCGCGCGCGGTGGCCCCTGACCGCGGCATCGGCGAGGCGATGGAGGCGATCATCCTCAAGGCGCTCGAGAAGGACCGCGACCTGCGCTGGCGGTCCGCCAGGGAGCTCCATGACGCGGTCGAGCGCTACCTCGATGGCCGCAATGAGATCGAGGCGATGCGACATGCCCGCGAGGGCGAGCGGTTCGGCCGCGCCTATGAGCAGGCCAAGTCGGACATGCAGCGGCTCGAGCGCGAGGTGCGCGAGATCTCGGGGCGCGTCCGCGACTGGCAGCCCGTGTCGGTGAAGCGCGCGGTGTGGGAGCTGCAGGACCGGCAGCAGCAGGCGGCGGTGCGCATGGTGAGGGCCTTCGGCGACGCGGTGCGGGAGTACACGCAGGCGCTGGCCCGGGAGCCCGAGCTCGCGGTGGCGCGGCAGGGCCTGGCGCAGCTCTTCTGGTCGCGGTGCGAGCTCGCCGAGCGCGACGGCAACGAGCTCGACCGGCTCTACTTCGAGACGCAGCTTCGCCACTACGACGACGGCAGCCTCGTCGAGCGCATGACGCGCCAGGCCGAGGTGACCGTGATGTCGGAGCCGCCTGGCGCCGACGTGTTCGTCGCCCGGTACGCGGAGCGGGAGCGGGTCGAGGTCGCGGGCCAGCCGGCGCACCTGGGCACGACCCCCGTGGCGGCGTCGCCCTTCGAGCGGGGCAGCTACCGGCTGCGGCTCAAGGTCGCGGGGCGGCCGCCGGTGACCCTTCCGCTGCTGGTGCAGCGCGCCGACCCGCAGCCGGTGCGCGTGGTACTGCCGAGCTCGGCACAGTGGCGCGAGGGGTTCTGCTACATCCCCGCGGGCAGCTCGATGATCGGGGGCGACGCCGAGGCGCTCGACCCGCTGCCCGCGAGGCGGATGGCCGTGCAGGCCTTCTTCATGACGCGCTACCCGGTGACCTTTGGCGAGTATGCGGCGTTCTTGACGGACATCTCGCGGGAGCGGCCGCAGGAGGCGCTGGACCGGCTCCCGCGTACGCGCGACGCCGCGGAGCCGCTGCTGGTGCTGGGCGCCGACGGCCAGTGGTTGCCCAGCGAGACGCTGATTGAGGCGGCCATGCGGGAGCTCTACCCGGTGGGACAAGGATTCGAGGAGCGGATGCCTGTGGTCGCGGTGCGGTTTGAGGATGCGATGGCCTACCTGTCGTGGCGTTCGGGACGGGACGGAATCGCCTACCGGCTGCCGTCCGAGCTGGAGTGGGAGCGGGCGGCGCGCGGCGCCGACGGGCGGACCTTCCCGTGGGGGTCGAAGTTCGACGCGAGCTTCTGCCGCATGTCGAGCTCGCGGGCGACGCCGGCGCACCCCGAGCCGATCGGGGCCTTCCCGAGCGACCGGAGCCCCTTCGACGTGCATGACCTTGCGGGCGGGGTCCGCGAGTGGGTGACCAGCCCCGACCTCGACCTCGAGCACGCGATGCTGCGGGGCGGTTTCTGGGCCGGGGATGCACGCACCTGCCGCAGCGCCTCGCGGTGGCGCGTGCCCCGGAGCACCCGTTCGGCCACGGTCGGGTTCAGGCTCGCCTACGGCCTCGACGAGGTGTCGCGATGAGCGCGGTGGTCAAGTGGACGGTCCCGGCCTCGCTCGACCGGGAGCGGCTCGATCGGGCGATCGCGACGCTGTCGCACGCCTCGGGCGAGGCGATCTCGCGCGGCCTGGCGCGGCGCCTCGTCGAGCAGGGCTCGGTCTGGGTGTCGGGCAAGCGCAGCAAGGTCTGCTCGCGGGTGGTGTTTGAGGGCGACGTGATCGGCCTGGCGGAGCTGGTCGAGCGGAGCGAGCCGGCGCTGCCCGACTTCGCCTGGGGCGACCGGATCCTGCTGGAGGACGAGCACCTGGTCGCGGTCGACAAGCCGTGGGGCATGCCGTCGCAGCCCACCCATGACCCGACCCGCGAGAGCGTGGTCGTCTCGCTCGAGGCGTGGATGCGGCGCCGTGACCAGCGGCCGGCGGGCCTCAAGCTCGCACACCGGCTCGACCGTGACACCAGCGGCGTGCTCGTGCTCGGTCGCACCGCAGACGCCATCGCGGCACTCGGCAAGGCCTTCGCGGCGCGCGGTGCCCAGAAGGGGTACCTCGCCCTCGTGCGGGACCGGGGCGCGCCGCACGAGTCGCGGTTCACCGTCGACAACCACCTCGCGGCCTCGAAGCGCCTCGGTGGGTTGACGCTGATGCAGCCCGTCAGGTCGGGTGGCGACCACGCCATCACGGACTTCGAGCTGCTGGCCCGGGGCGACGGGTTCGCCTGGGTGGTCGCGCATCCACACACCGGCCGGATGCACCAGATCCGGGCGCACCTGTCGGGGGTCGGGCTGCCGATCCTCGGCGACCTCGCCTACGGCGGGCCGAGCAGCGCCGGGGGGGTTCCCGCAATGCGCTGCCTGCTGCACGCTTGGCGGCTCTCGCTCCGCCACCCGCTGACCGGGGCCTCGATGCGGCTCGAGGCGCGCGTTCCCGACGACATGGCGCGGTTCGGCACGCCGCCGCTGCCCCCATGGGCCGAGCCGTGATCAGGCCGACACCCTTCGAGCGGTACTACACCGCGAACGAGGGGCGCTGGCGGGGGCCGGTCCGGTTCAGGCTGACGAGCCCGGGGGCGCTGTGGCGGGCAGATCTGACCGTGATGCAGCGGCTCTCGTGGCTCTCGCTCGCGCTGCTGCGTTGTGTGCCGGGGCCGGTGACGATGCACACCACGGTCTCGCCGGTCTCGTGGGTTCTGGACCGGGCGGAGGTCACCCACACGACCCGCATCACGGTGCTGGGGATGACGATCATGCGGAGCGTCGAGGTCTTCGCCGCCGACGCCGGCGGCCGGGGCGGCGACGTGACGGGCGCCAAGCGATTCTGGCCGTTCGTGGGCGCAGGGGAGCCCTACGTCGACAGCCGGTTCGAGGTCACTCCCGACGGCCGGAGCGCCGACTACAGGCTGTCGATGCTCGGGACGTGGCTGGAGCAGCGGGGCGAGATCGGGGAGCGCGAGACGCGCATCACGCAGTCCACGGCCTTTGCCACCGGGGAGCAGCGGCTCGTGCGGGTCGCGGCGCGGCGCGGCTGAGGGTCAGGCCGGGAGCAGCCCGTCGACCATCGGCTTGACGTCCTTGCCCGGGAAGCGCCCCTTGAGCCGGGCCATCAGCGGGCCCATGACCTTGTTGATGTCCTTCTTCGAGGCGGCGCCGACCTCGGCGATCACGGCGGCGGCGATCTCGCGGGCCTCGTCGACCGTGAGCTGCTTCGGCAGGTAGGTCTCGATCACGGCGAGCTCGACCTTCTCCTTGTCGGCCATCTCGGTCCGGCCGGCACCCTCGAACGACTCGATGCTCTCGCGGCGGCGCTTGGCCTGGCGCGACAAGAAGTCGATCTCGTCGTCGGGCGTGAGGTCGCGCATCTTGTTGATGCGCTCGGTCTTGAGGTCTGCGATAAGGAGGCGGATCGTCGCGAGGCGGTCAGCCTCGCGGGCCTTCATGGCCTCCTTCATGTCGTTGGTCAGCTGTTCGAGAAGAGCCATGGTGTCGAATCCAAAGAGGTGGAACGCGGCGGGGACGGCCCTGGGCGGAGGCCGCACCGCGAGCCGTGCCCTAGCGGGGCTGGCCCTCTGTCTTCAAGCGTGCGGGAGCGGAGCGACCTCTGCCACCGCTGACGGGGGTGCCGACACGGGCAGCCCCGACACAGGCGGCTGCGTGGACCGCGATCGCGACGGCTTCGGCGCCGGCTGCGCCGCGGGGCCCGACTGCCTCGACGAGGACCCGAACGTCTACCCGGGCGCCCTCGAGCAGTGTGGCGACGGCGTCGACAACGACTGCAGCGGCGCCATCGACGACCGCGCGGCCTGCCAGCCCTGCTCCCCGGACTGCATCGAGGGCGACACGCGCTGCGAGGGTGAAGCGCTGGTCCGGTGCGTGTCCGACGAGGCACGGTGCGGCCGCTGGGGCACGCCCGAGTCGTGCGGCCAGGGCCAGTCCTGCTTTGAGGGCGCGTGCGACGCGACCTGTCCCGACCTCGACGGCGACGGCTTCTCGGGGCGCTGCGCAGACAGCCAAGGCAGGGTGGACTGCGACGACAGCCGCGCCGCGAGCAGCCCGGCGTCGCCCGAACTGTGCGACGGGCGCGACAACAACTGCGACCGCTTCGTCGACGAGGGCGGCGTCTGCGGCGGCTGTGACGACGCCTGCCGCGAGGGAGAGGTCGCCTGCGACGGCGGCGCGGTCGTCCGGTGCGAGTCGATCGGCGGCGGCTGCTTCGGCTGGGGTGAGCCCACCGGCTGCCCGGCCGGCCAGGGTTGTGTCGACGGCGCCTGCAGCAGCAGCCCCGGCGGCTGCACCGATCCCGATAGCGACGGCGCCGGCCCAGGCTGCGCCGCCACGCTCGACTGCCGCCCGCTCGACGCAGCGTCGCGGCCTGGGGCGGCAGAGGCGTGTGACGGTGTGGACAACAACTGCGATGGCACGGTCGATGGGACCTGCGCGGGCTGCGCGAGCGCGACGGCCGCGGCACCGCTCGATGGCAGGCAGGGCGGCGGCACACTCTCGGGCTGCGATGCGGGCTCGTACGTGACGCTGCCGAGCGGCGGCGTGGTGACCGTGGTCGCACTGGCCGACCGGGGTGCGGTGACGCTGACCTACGGGTCGCTGACGGGCGGGCGGTTCGCACCCGCCGCGGTGGCGGCGAGCGCGGTGGTGACGCTCGAACGGGGAGCGGCGCTGCGTTCGTCGGCGCCGGCCGGTGCCGGTGCGGCGGTCAAGGTGGTCGCCACGTCGGGCGCGAGCGTCGCGGTCGCGACGGCGGTGCACGCGGGGGGTGTGTGCTCGGGCGACGCCGCCGAACCAAACAACGCGCCCTCGGCGGCAGCCCCGACCGGCGGCGGCGCCTTCGCCTTCGAGGGCCGGCTGTGCGAGGAGCTGAACGACTTCTTCTCGATCCCCGCAGCGACGGCGGCGCAAGTTGTGTGGACCGTCACGGCGACGGGACCGGGGCAGGATGTCGCGCTCGAGACCTGGTCGCGGGGCGTCCGGCGCCAGGGATTCGTCGTGGCGGCCCAGGACGGGCGTCCGTGGCTGCGGCAGACGTGGGAGCGGGTCGAGGACGGTCCCTCCTCGCCCGTGGCTGTCCGCAACGCGCTCGCCGCCAGCCAGGCCGACCGCTACGCACTCGCTTCGGTCACGCTGCCGACGCCCGCCTGCTCGGACACCGAGTCGGGCGCCGGCGACGACCTGACCGAGAACGCACCGGCGCTGGCACGCGGCGCCACCGCCCGCGGCACCCTCTGCGCCGGGGACATCGACCTTGTCAGGCTCGGCACGCTCACCCGGGGAACGCAGCTCAGCGCCTCCGCGACGGTGTCGGGTGCCGATCTCGATGTCTACCTGCTCCGCGATGGCTGGAGCGGCGTCGTGATCTCGGGCACGGACGAGCGGCTCGAGCAGCCGCTCGACATCAACATCTCCGCCGACGGCGTCTACTACATCGCGTTCGTCGGCCACACGCCGCTGGCGCAGGGTACCTGGTCGGCCACCTGGCGCTGAGGCGGGGCCGTCGACGGGCGATACGCATGTACGCCTGTCGGCCACGCGGCGGGCCGCAGCACAAACCTTGCAACCGGGCCCAAAACGTGCGAGGGCGCGACCACGTTTCTCTCCGCGGACGATCCGCGGACCTCCCATCAGGCCGGGCACCGGCCCCTTGACGTGTGAGTTGCATGGCCTCGAACCTGTTTCGCCTCTCCCTCCTGCTGACCCTTGCCACTGCGGCCGCCGCCTGCGGCGATGATGGCGATGGCGGCAGCGGCGGCAACGACACCTCTGACACCGGCGGCGACGGCAGCGGCGGCGACGTCGAGGATGACACCTCCGACGACACCTCCGACACCGGCGGCTCGGGCGATA
>JBILLP010000117.1:0-8348 GCA_044376025.1 Bradymonadia bacterium | reverse complement strand
AGGTGCGCCGCAACCGCTCACCCTCGAGCGTGTGGACCGCGTGCACGACCTGGTGCCCACCGTCGAGGAATGGCGCCACGCGATCAAAGACCCCCGGGAAGAACTCGCGCGACACGGTCACAAAGACCAGCGAGCCGTTCCGAGCGAGCGCCTCGGGATCGGTGGTGACAGCCACCCCCTCGTTCAGCCGTTCGAGCTCCGGCAGCACCTCGACGCAGCGTCTCGTCTGCGAGAGTTCGTCTGCGCGCGCCCCGAGCGACGTGAACAGCACGACCTGCGCCCCCTGCCTGGCGGTCAGCTCCGCAAGCCCGATGCCGACGCGCCCAGCGCCGACGATGCCCACTCGTACCGGCTCAGCCGACATGTCGGTACCCTCCCGGCACTTCGCCGAGCCGCTTCTCGAGCCCGTAGCCGCGCAGCCGGTTCCCGTAGAAGTAGAGCAGCCGCATGTGGCGCACTTGCACGTGCGTGTCGGACACGTCGACAATCGGGGGCTTGTGGTAGACTCTCCAGGCGGAGGCCGCGGAGCGGATCAGCTCGGTGGCGTCGCCGGTCTGTGCCTCAGGCGCGAGTCGAAGCCGCCCCTCGTCGCCGAGCTTCGTTGCGAGGCGGTGCAGCCGTTCCGTCTCACCCGCGAGCACCGCCAGCGAGACGCGCATGTCGCGTGCGAACCTGAAGAGCGCGGCAAAGTCCCAGTTCGCCTGCTGGCGGCGCAGGTGCTCAAACAGCGCGAACGAGACGATGTGCAGCGGGTAGATGCAGTTGTTGCGAGCGTAGGCCTCGACGAGCCGCTCACCGAGCTCCCGGGTGTACTGCCGGTCTCGGGCGGCATCGACGGCCGGCACTCCGTTGACGCGAAGGTAGCTCGCGGGATCGACGCGCCGGCCGAGCGGCGACAACGACTCGCCCTGCGCGTCAACCGTGTTCCCGAATACGTCGGTCGGAGCACAGAAGCGAACCGAGATCGGAGCATCGAGGTCGAGCGACGCATGGATGAACTCAGCGACGCGGCGAGGGCTCGAGAACTCATCGACGTCGATGATGTACCGCCCCTTTCCGCCGTGACGCAGGTGATCCTCGATGAGCGTCTCCGCCTCGAGCACATGCAGGTAGTTGATGACCACGGGCACCACGTAGACGTTCGGTCGCACCCGCCGCTCGACGACGTTCCGGACGTAGGCATCGACGGCGGTTCCGAGCAGGCCGAGCTTGAGCCTCGACTCGATCTCGTTGGTGCGGCTCCGCATCCCCGACGGAAAGAAGAGGCTGTGGTACCCGCGCTCGATGAGAGCCTCAGAGTACTCCTTGAGGACCATCCGGTAGATGGTGTTCCGGACGCGCCTGTCGACGCGATACGCGCCGACGTTGCCCATGAACGGGGCGGTGAGCGGGTTCTTGAAGAGGCTCAGCTCCGCCCCGTAGACCACCGCGGGGAGTCTGGACTCATGGATGGCCCAGCCGATCAGCAGGTTGTCGACGTGGCTGGAGTGCGTCGGCGCGAACACCAGTGTCCCGCGCTGCGCGAGGTGACGGAGCTGAGGCAGGTCGCCCTCGATCCTGACACGATCGGCGAGGCTCGACAGGTGGGCGCCGGTCGACACCTTGTTGTGACGGGCCTCGCGAGACAGCGCGAGCGCCACGCCAGCAGGCACCAGCGTCGTCGCGAGCTTGAAGGCCGTTGGGCTGAAGTGCCCGACCGTCGCGTCGATGTACCGCCTGGCGATCTGTCGGAGCTGGTCGGCGTTCTGCTCATCGCGGGCGAGCGCGACCGACTGCACGAGCTGCTGCCAGTACAGGTAGGGCTCGGAGCCAACCTGGCCGCGCTCCTCGAGGCGTGCGATCTCGTCGTGCGCGGCCTCTCCGAGCAGCGCCTCCACCGCCCGTTCGGGATGCTCACGGCCCTCACGGATTGCCTTTCGGGTGACGCGGCCCACGACCTCGTCGCGGATCGACGCGCTCTCCTCATCGAGGCGAAACAGCGGCGACCAGACTCTGCGGCGGCTTGGCACGATCGATCCCACGGGCGGGAGCTCCTGGCTTGGCGACGAGGCGCAGCCGGCTACCGCGACGCGCTGTAGACGCGCCGGAGGTCCCCGACGATGTTCTTCTGCATCGCCTCGTTGGTACCGCCGCCGATGCTGAGCAGGATCGCGTCACGCAGGAGCCGCTCCACGCGGTACTCCCTCGTGTAGCCGTACCCACCGAGTGTCTGGATGGCGGCGCGGGCGACCTCCTCCGCCGCGACCGTTGCCATCAGCTTGGCCGCCGCAGCGCCGAGGGAGTTGCGCCGCTCGGGGCCAATCTCGAGTGAGACTTTGTAGAGCAGTGCGCGTGAAGCTTCTGTCTTTGTGTAGGATTCTGCGAGGAGCCGCTGGATCTGACCGAAGCTCGACAGCGGCTGTCCAAAGGCCTTTCGCTCCGCGATGGCATACTGCGCCATGATCTCGTGGCACTGCCGAGCGATCCCGACCGACATCGCTGCGAGGCCGACGCGCTCGACCTCGAGGTTTCGCATCATGTGGACCATGGCGCCGCCCTCGTCACCGAGGCGGTTCGCGACCGGGACCCTGCAGTCCTCGAAGATGAGCTGGGCCGTCGGTGACTGGCGCATGCCCATCTTTCGCTCCTTCTTGCCGACCGAGAAGCCGTCGAAGGTGCGCTCGACCACGAAGGCGGTGATCGACCTCGGGCTCTCACGGTCGAGCTTGGCGTAGACCAAGAAGACGTCGCCCACCGTGGCGTTGGTGATCCACTGCTTGGTGCCGTTGAGCACGTAGTGATCGCCATCGCGTCGGGCGTGTGTGCTCATGCCGAGCACATCGGTGCCGGCATTGGGTTCGGACATCGCCATGCCCGCAATCCAGGTCCCGTCGATCACGGGACGCAGGTAGCCGCGCTGCTGCTCGGCGGTCGACGAGTGGTAGAAGTTGTTCACGAACAGCAGCTCGTGGGCGAGGTAGGAGAGCGCGAAGCCGGGATCGAAGCGGCTGAGCTCCTCGCAGATGATGCTCACGGCCACGGCGTCGAGTCCGAGCCCGCCATCGGACTCGGGCACGGTGACGCCGAAGAGCCCCAGCTCGGTGGCCAGCCGGCGAAACAGAGGCACATTGAAGTGCTCCTCCTCGTCGGCGGCATCGGCCTGCGGGTCGACGTGCGCGAGCGACCAGCGCTCCACGGTCTCGCGCAGCACGCGGTGTGTCTCGGTGGGATTGTAGAGGTCGAAGGTCGCAAGGCTCATGGGACGCTCATGGGTTGAAACCGCGAGGGACAAGGAACCTACCAAAGCATGCGTGGCCGGGGCAATCGGTGCGAACCCTTCTTGCCTTTCGGCGCCGGATTTGGTCAGATTCGACCGAAGCAGCCAATCAGCCGCCCGGAGCGGCTCAGAGCCGAGAGATCGCATGTCGAACGAGCAGCCCCTGTTTACTGCCAAGCTTCACTGGATCGTGGCGCTCCTCGTGGCTCCGGTCCTGGGGCTGCTCGGTTCGAAGGTCGTGGTCTCGGCCAAGCGGGTCAGTGGCAAGTTCGGCCTCGTCGGCACCCGCGAGGTTGATATCGACCTGGCGTCGGTTCGTTCGGCAACCGCCATCCAGGGCGGGTTGGGCAAGGCGCTCGGCTTTGGCACGGTGGTCATCGAGACCGACTCCGACACCGAGTCATTCGGCTTTGTGCAGGATCCGGAGGGCTTCGCGGGGGCGGTCGAGCGGGCCCGTTCGAAGCCGGCGCCGAAGCCGGCGCCGAAGCCGGCGTCGGGCTCGAGGCCCCTGGCAGAGCCTCGCGGCGCCGCGCCGGCCCCGGCCGTCGAGCGACCCGCTGCCGAAGCCCCGATCGTGGGCGGCGCTGCCGCGGCCACCTCGCCGCGCGAAGCGGAGAACGTCGAGACGGCGACCCAGAGCACGACGAACAATCCAGATGAGGTCGTCGCCGGCAAGACGATGGCGATGAGCTCGTTCGACTTCGAGAAGATGCTGCGCGAGCACGGCGGCAACAAGTCCTGACCCAAGGATTCACCCTGGCTCGATGGCCCACCATGGAGAAGCCCATTCCCTCGCAGACCGAGCCGGAGTCGACCGAGTCGCTACTGGCGAGGCTTCGAGAGGAGCATGCGCTCATCGAGACCGAGCTCGAGTCGCTGAACCGAAGGGTCTACCTGAGCGCACGGGAGCAGATGGAGCGCAAGCGGCTCCAGAAGGTCAAGCTCGCCACCAAGGACCTCGTCCTCCGGCTCGAGCGTCAGTAGCGGCACTCCTCATCGCGCTGCTGACAGCGTGCCTGCCGTTCGGCACGCCTGACGACGCGACGAGCCCCGCCGGGGCGAGGATGCTCAGCCGGAGCTACGTGCCCGTGCAGGATACGAGGTGGCAGTCGGTCGGCGCCGCGCGGCAGGCGGTCCATCTCGCTGCACAGGCCGCTGTTGACGATGCGATGTGTCGGCCCGGTGTGACCGGCATCGATGCCGCCGCAGAGGCTCTCACCTTCGCAGACTTCGACCGGGCTCAGCGCTGCGCCGTTACCGGGCTCACCGGCGAGCCTGGACGCGCAGATGCCGTGAGGGCCCACGTCATCGCAGGGCAGGCATCGCTTCACCTGGGCCAGCCCGCAGCCGCTGCGCGCCACCTCGCTGCCGCCATCGACGGACTGACCCCAGACGACCCGCTTCGCCCGGTCGTCACCGTCTGGTTGGCCGCCGCAGCCGTCGAGGCCAGTGACTGCCAGCTCGCCATGAGGCTGGTCCGTGAACTCGGGTCCGTCGCGAGTCCGCTCCCGCTCGAGCACGAGCTGCGATTCATCGGGGTGCGCGCCGAGCTCGCCTGTGCAGAGGACCCGTCGCAGTCGGAGGCTGCAGCGACCCGTGCGCGCACGCTGCTCGACGCCTACCCGGAGTATCCGCGTTCAGACGAGCTTCGCGTCGAGGTCGGGCGCTCACTCACCCGGACCAACGCGCGGCGACAGGCGGTGCGGTGGCTCGACGGGCTCGACTGGGATCGGCCGTTTGACCCGGCGGCGGCCGTCGCTCGACAGCTCCTCGCGGCACCCCCGCTCGACGCCGAGCCCAGGCCTTCGCGGACCTACGAGCAGCGGCTCGACCGGGGTGTCGAGCTGCGCCGTGCCCGGCACTGGGCTACCGCGGAGCAGGTCCTCACCGAACTGCAGGCCGACCTCGCTGCGAGGGTTCCTGACAGCGCCCTGCTCGGTCGCACGCGCTTCCAGCTCGCCGTCAATGCCTACGACTCGGGCGACTACCGGCTGTCGCTGTCCCGGTTCGAGGCGCTGCGCAGTCCCGTGGCTACGGGCGTCGACCTGCAGGACGTCCTCCTGTGGCTGGCGAAATCCCTCAGCCGGCTCGACCGCGGCGACGAGGCGCTGCAGACCTACGAAGCCGCCTACGCCTCGGCGACTCCGGCCGTTCGGGCCCGCGAGCTCGCCACCTTTGCGTGGGATATCGGCCGGTACGACGAGGCGCTCAGGCTCCGCAAGTCCCTTGTCCTGGAGCGCGATCACGGCAGCTTTGACTTTGCCTTCCTGCAGTACCTCGCCGGTGAGTACGAGCCCGCGCTGGCGACCTTCACTCGGCTCGCGGCCGCATCGGGGCGCGACGGGCGCGGGCGGCTCCTGTACTGGGTGGGCCGCACGAAGCAGCGGCTCGGTGATATCGAGGGCGCGGTCGTCGCCTATCGCTCGATCGAGACGAGCACCTACTACCGGATCCTGGCAGAGAGCCGCTTGGAGGAGCTGGCGCCTTCGGGGTCGTCGGAGCTTCCTCGCACCGCGTCCCGTGCGCTGGTGTACTGGCAGGGTAGCGACGCCCTGCTCGGCTCGAGCTTCTCCACCGCGATCGGCGCACCCGCCGACCCATGGACACCGGGGCCAGCCGAGGACGCCGTCCCGTGGTCCTCCGCAAGGACAGCGCTCCAGGCCTTCGCAGACCGGCACGGTGAGCTCTTCTCGTCTGCCAGGCTCGCAAGCCGGCTCTTCGAGGTCGGCGCCATCGAGGAGTCGAGGGTCGCAGTCCGGGACGTCGCCCTCGAGATGCTTCTGCTCGACCGCGCCTTCGCGGGCGGCCGCACGTCGAGCCTCCGCCGCCCGATTCGACTCGAGGCGCGCCGGTGGGCCCACCTCATCGACAATCGCAGCGTGGAGCGCGGCTTCTGGGGTGTCGCACTGCGCGAGCCGCGCTTCCCGGTCCCAGCGGGCAGGGCCCAGCTCGAGCGGTATGTTGCCCGCCACGAGGCCATCCGGAGTCGCCGCGGAGACATCATCCGAAGCCTTGCCGCGCCGCTGCGCGCGGTCGACGACTTCCACATGCTCAAGGAGTTCATCGGTCTCGGACACTTCCGCGGAACCTCGCTTGCAGGCGCCACCGACCGCACGCCTCGTCCGTACGGGCGCGAGCTCGACCGCTGTGCCCGCGAGACCGACCTGAATCCCTACTTCGTCTGGTCGATCATGAACGTCGAGAGCGACCTGAACCCAGACAGCATCTCGTACGCCGACGCCTACGGGCTGCTCCAGGTGATCCCGAAGACCGGGGATCTGATGGCGCTTCGGTTTGGCGATGGCGCCTTCGGGATTCACGATCTCATCACGCCGCGCGACGCCGTGCACTATGGCTGCCACTACCTGGCCGAACTCGTGAAGAAGTTCAGGGGCCAGGAGCTGCTCGCCGCGGCGGCCTACAACGCGGGGCCGCACCAGGTCGCCCGCTGGATCGACTGGCGCGGCCACGAGCTCGGCCTCGACGAGTTCATCGAGACAATCCCCTTCGCGGCGACACGGCTTTACCCGCAGAAGACGCTCGGATTCATGGCGAGGTACCGGGACCGCTACGGACCCTCGAAGCCGCTCTACGTCGGCAACCTGATCGATCCCGACTACCTGTCAAACATCCACTTCTAGGGCGCGCTAGGACCGCTTGCCCGGCTTGGCTGCACCCTTCGACTCGGCAGCCTTCTTCGCCGCCGCAGGCTTCTTCGCCGGAGCGGCCTTGGGTGCTGCCTCCTTCGAGCCCGGCTTGCGGGCCGCCGGGGCCGCTTTCGGGGCAAACCGGTCGAGCTGGGCCGAGGCGTTCCGGAGGGCGTTGAAGCCGGGGAATCGCGCGGAGTCGCCAAGCTCTTCCTCGATGCGGAGGAGCTGGTTGTACTTGGCGACGCGATCGCTGCGGCTGGCGCTGCCGGTCTTGATCTGGCCGCAGTTGGTCGCGACGGCGAGGTCGGCGATGGTCGCGTCCTCTGTCTCGCCGGAGCGGTGCGACAGGATCGATGTGTAGCCGTTGCGGTGGGCCAGCTCGACGGCGTCGAGCGTCTCGGTCAGCGTCCCAATCTGGTTCACCTTGACCAGGATGCTGTTTGCGACGCCCGACGAGATCCCCTTCTGCAGCTCGGAGGCGTTCGTGACGAAGAGGTCGTCTCCCACGAGCTGAACGCGTCGCCCGAGGCGGTCCGTCAGCAGCTTCCAGCCGGCCCAGTCGTTCTCGCCCATGCCGTCCTCGATCGAGAGGATCGGGTAGCGGTCGCAGAGCCCCTCAAGGTAGTCGACCATCTCTGCGCTGGTGAGGTGTCGCGCCTCGCCCGCGAGAACGTATCGCGAGGTGCTGCTGTTCCAGAACTCCGAGGCCGCGCAGTCGAGTGCGAGCCCGATCTGGCGCCCGGGCTCATATCCCGCGAGCTTGATCGCCTCGACGATGACCTTGAGCGCCTCCTCGTTCGACGCGAGGTTGGGGGCGAACCCACCTTCGTCGCCGACGCTGGTTGCCAGGCCCCGGGCCTTGAGGACCTTCTTGAGCGCATGGAAGACCTCAGTCCCGGCCCGGAGCGCCTCCGCGAACGTGGCGAAGCCTCCCGGCACGACCATGAACTCCTGGATATCGACCGAGGTGTCGGCGTGCTTGCCGCCGTTGAGGATGTTCATCAGCGGCAGCGGCAGCGTTCGAGCCATCGGGCCACCGACGTAGCGGTACAGCGGGAGGCCAAGCTCGTTGGCGGCTGCATGCGCCGCGGCAAGCGAAGCGCCGAGGATGGCATTGGCGCCAAGCTTGCGCTTGTCGGGGCTGCCATCGAGGGCACACAGGGTGCGGTCGATGCCGACCTGGTCGGTGGCCTCGAACCCGACCAGCGCAGGCCCGAGCGCCTCGTTGGCGTTTCTCACGGCCTTGAGGACCCCCTTGCCGCCGTATCGACGCGCATCGTTGTCCCGCAGCTCGACGGCCTCCCGTTCACCGGTCGAGGCACCCGATGGCACGGCCGCACGGCCGGTGGTGCCCGAGACAAGGGTGACCTCGACCTCGACGGTCGGGTTGCCCCGGGAGTCGAGGATCTCGCGAGCATGCAGGTCGATGATGGTCATGGTGT